>JAWOJI010000268.1:0-11216 GCA_046481735.1 Desulfatiglandales bacterium
GTTCCAAGCAGCCGTGCCTGGAGCCGAAGCTGAAGAGTTCAGAAATGGCCTTTTCATGGCAGAACCGGATGATGTCATGGTAAGTCAGGCATCTTTCGGGGATGAAATCCACCTCGTAGGGGTGCGTCAAATGGAGAGGGGCCACCCTTTGGAGCATTTTTTTGAGCGCCTGTTGAGTAGGATTCTCACCATCGAAGGGTTTCAAATTTGGTTTTGTCTTTTGCAGCAGGTGATCCACCCTTCCGGGAAAGACATCCCCGCCGTCCGCATCCACGGTGATGAGCTGCCCGTCCCCAATGATCCGGCTCGCTTCATGGGTGTTGAGCAGTGCGGGAACTCCGAATTCACGCGCCACTGTGGCAAAATGGCCGACCATGCCTCCGGTGTCGGCCACCACGGCCGCCGCTTGCTTCAACAATACCGACCAGAGAGGCAGGGCCTGCTCTACAACCAGAACATCTCCGGAACGGAACTTGAGCATATCTTCACGCCGCTTCACCAGGCAGGCGGTCCCACATCCAGCCCCTGGGCTGGCGGTAATGCCGCCGTGCATCAGGGGCTCTAAAGCCGCTTTTGAAATCTTGGGCTGATCCTCCGAGTGTTTCGGGGCCTTATAACCCTGCAGGGGGCGAGCCTGAAGGATGATGATTTGAGCGTTTGCGTCCAAAGCCCATTCCACATCCTGGGGCGATCCGAAATAACGCTCCAGCCGGCGTGCAAGGGTTGCCAGATTTGCAAGCATGCTGTCCGTTATGACAAGCGGGATTTGAGATTTTTCAAGTTGGTCTGGAAGATCCCCTCTATGGATAATCCACCCCTGCTTCGGCCCTGGTTCGATCAGGAATTGGGCCGGCGAAACACTGCCGTCCACCACGGCCTGTCCAAGGCCTGCAGCCGCGTTCACGACCAGTTTGTCCGCTTCAATCGCGGTGGGATCGCGGGAATACACAACCCCGCCGACCATGGAGTCAACCATGGGCAGACATCCTGCAGCCATCCATGCGTCGTCGTCTCGCAGGCCGCGCTGCCGCCGGTAGGCGATGGCCCTTGCCGTGTATTTCCCTGCCAGAACCTTTTTATACGCTTGGGCTGCGTCTTCAAGCGCTACGTTCAACTCCGTGGTGTACAGGCCGGCAAAGGAATGGCCGGGTTCATCTTCGCCGACGGCGCTGCTGCGCACAGCGACCAGGACTTCTTTTCCATGCTTGAGCGCCAGGTGACGGCATCCTTCCTCCAAGGCCTCCGCGACTTCGGAGGGAAGGGGTGCATCCAGGATCACTTGTCGAATTTTCTCGCTTGCTTCCAACAATTGGGAAAAATCCTCCGGATCACAGGACTGAAAAATCCGGTTGATTTCCGGATCCAGCCGGTTATGGGCCGTAAATACTTGATCGGCGCGGACGGTCATCACAAAACCATCGGGAACCTGCGGATAGACCCGATTCTTGATTTCTCCGAGCATGGCCATTTTCCGGCCGGCCTTTTCGGCATCATCCTTGCTGAGATCTTCGACGGGGCGGATGAGCGGCCCGGATTGCTCTGGAGACGGGGGCGATAAAAGGACTTGGAGGGCCTCTTGAATTCGCTCGAAGGCCTCAAACAGGCCGGGATAGCCATGATCGGATAACTGATTGAGCTCTTGGATAATTTTGTACACATGAATGGATAAGGACGTGATATGGCCTCTGATGAAAGGCATTCCAATAGGGCGGCTTTGTTGGGAGGCCTGCTCCAAAAGCGACAGGATCACCATTGCCCGCTCATTCAATCTTAACAGGGACTTGAAATGCCAGTAGCGAACTTTGAAACGCTCCTTGACGGCCATGTTATCGCCTGTCTTGCTTTGCCGGCCCCAAAGATGTCTGAGCCGTTGAACGAAAGTTACCATTGTTGCTCTCCCCCTACAGTCGCTACTAACAATAACCGTGCCGGTTTGGGATTCACGTGATTTCGATGAGATAGCGTTTGAAAAGGCCGTGACGGGAAAGAGGGATGTTTCATTCTGAAACATGGGAGAATAGAGCTTTTGCGTGATTTTTCAATGACATAATCCACGTCCTTGGCCAAGCGTTCCAGAATGAAACATCCATTGTCAGTGGCGTTTCAAGAGGGAAAAGAACAAGGGTTTTTTGTTCACACAAACAGCGAGGCGAAAAAGGAGGAGCCGCCTATGGAACCCAGGCTATTGATCGTGGATGACGAGGAGAAGGTGCGCAAGTACCTGTCTTCACTGTTGAGAAATCGGGGGTACCGGGTTGATGCCGCACCTGACGGGATCTCGGCTTTGGAAATGGTGAGCCAAACGGATTTTGACATCGTGCTTCTGGATGTGCTCATGCCCGGCCCGGACGGTCTGACGGTGTTGCAGGAGATAAAAAGGCAAAAACCCAATATGGAAGTGATCATGCTCACCGGAAACGCTTCGGTGAACACTGGTGTGGAGGGTATCCGATTGGGAGCCTTTGATTATTTGTTAAAGCCTTTGGACCTGAACGCCTTAACCGAATGCCTGAGCGAGGCGCTCAAGTGGAAGCGTTTCAGAGAAAAGGGGGTCTCGGCCCTGGATATTCCGGAAATGCCCGAGAAACCCACAAAAGATGGATCCTGACGAACTTGGATTCACCCTCCATCCAACAAACCGGTTGATCGGGAGAAGTCTCAATATGAAACTGAAAGCATGCGCTGCACAGCGGGAGACAAAGAATAAAGCACTGATATGATGAAGTTAGGGGAAAGGGAACGATTCTTGAACGCTGACTCATCCATGAGGTTTTCTGCACGGAAGCACGCGAGTCCTGTGAATCATTCTTTACCTTGCAGGGCGTTGCAAGAGTGCGTCAGGATTTCATCCCTCATGACTCTGGAGAAAGCATGAGCGGTTTTGTCGTTCCAATCAAGGAGTTCTCTCCCCTGGCCTTGGCGTCCGTGAAATTCGCGATTGAATTCGGCAAACGCAGCAAGGGAGGGTTCTTCTTTTTATTTGTAGACGACACGGCAGGGATTGAGCCGGGAGTCGGCGAGGGCGTGAAAACCTCGGAAGAGAGGGATCGGATTAAGGAGAGGATCGAAAGGCTGATCGCCCAGGGAAAGATCAAATACGGATTGCAGGCGGAGATCCATTGTCGCAAAGGGGACTTCATCCAGGAGGTTCGCCAGTTCGTGAGGGACTTTCATATCAATGAAATCGTCCTGGCCTTGCCCGAGGGACACGAAGAGGGCGATGAGAAGGTGAACCAAGATGTACTGCCGCTCCTTCAATTGACCCATTGCCGGATTTTGACCGTAAGACCAAAAAGAAAAGGAAACTAGCCCAATATGGAATCGACTGCACTGAATGGGGAAATGATTCTGGTCATAGCCATGATCGGCCTTGCCGTGTTCCTTTTTATCGTCGAATGGATTCGCGTTGACGTGGTGGCCATCCTTATGATGGTCACGCTGCCGCTCTTGCACCTGGTCACCCCTCGCGAGGCTTTTGTGGGATTGAGCAGCAACGCCGTGGTGTCCATCATCGCGGTCATCATTATCGGGGCGGGCCTGGACAAAACCGGACTGATCAACAAGCTGGTGGGGCCCATCGTCAAGCTCGCAGGCAAGAGCCCGTCGCGCATTGTCGTCGCCATCTCGCTGGCGATTGCGGTCATCTCCAGTTTTATGCAGAATATCGGGGCGGCGGCCCTTTTTTTGCCTGCCGTTCAACGCATCAGCAAAGCCCTGAAAATCTCGATCAGCAAGCTTCTGATGCCCATCGGTTTCAGCGCGATCCTTGGGGGGACCCTCACCCTGGTGGGCTCCAGCCCGTTGATCCTCCTCAATGACCTCTTGGTTCCCTTTAAATTGGAGCCCTTCGGCCTCTTTGATGTGACCCCTGTCGGGCTGGGCCTGGTGGTGAGCGGGCTTTTGTGCTTCATCCTTTTCGGCCGATTTATCTTGCCTCAGGGCCCGCAAGAGGCAGATTCCACCCAGAACGGGAACAACGCCGAGGCAAGGGGATTGTTGCCGGAAGTCGGGGAAACCTATGAACTGCGGACCCCGGATGATTTCACCCACTACCGTGACCCGGTACGGGTTGAGGACCTGCGGCGGCGCTACCTGGTAAACATCGCAGCCATGACCGAGCCCCCGGATTACAAGCTCTTCTCTCCTCCTCTGGATGCCGTTATCCGCTCCGGCGTCGACCTCCTGGTGTTCGGCCGCCACAAGGACGTCCAACGCATGGCGGAAAAGGAGGAAATGATCCTCAAGCAGGCGGTAGAGGTCTTCAAGGAGGATGCGGCGGAGCATACATCCGGAACGGTCGAGGCCGTTGTGGCGCCCCGTTCCCCGATCGAAGGCAAAACCTTGAGGCAGATCAGCCTGCGAGACCGCTTTCAGGTGACACCCCTGGCCATTTACCGGGAAGGGGAGATTTATCGGGCGGAGATCGGCGACCTTGCCCTTCGAGTCGGGGATGCGATTGTTCTCCATGGGCCGTGGAAGCGGCTCCAACTGCTTCACGGCGAAGGATCGCTGCTTTTTACAACCCCGATAGATGTGGAGATCATGAGGCCGGAAAAGGCCACCTTCGCCGCTCTCTGGCTGGCAGTTGCGCTCGTGATGATCCTGGCATTTAAGATTCAGCTTTCCGTCTGCCTCATGACCGGCGCCTTGGGCATGATCATCACCCGGGTGCTCAGCATCGACGAGGCTTACCGGTCCGTGGATTGGCGAACGGTTTTCCTGCTGGCCGGGTTGATTCCCTTAGGGATCGCTACCGAAAAGACCGGCACGGCGGCCTGGATCGCCCACACCGTGCTCGCCGCCATCGGCACGGTCAAGCCCATTGTGCTCTTGGCCATCATCGGGGTGTTGACGTCCGCCTTTACCCTGGTGGTCTCCAATGTGGGGGCCACGGTCCTTCTTGTCCCCCTGGTGGTGAACATGGCCGTGGCGGCCCAGGCCGATCCGAGAATGGCCGCCCTGGTGGTGGGACTTGCGGCGAGCAACTCCTTCATCCTTCCCACCCATCAGGTCAATGCTTTTTACATGGGTCCGGGCCGGTATCGCAGCACGGACTTTTTAAAGGCAGGCGGCCTGATCAGCATTGTGTTTGTTCTGGTCATGATCGGAATGATTTATTTGGTTTACGGCGTCTGAACGCCGAGACCTTACTGGGGGTTTCATGGCAATCATCACGATTTCAAGGGGTTCCTACAGCAAAGGGAAAGAGGTCGCTGAAAAAACGGCGGAGAGGCTGGGCTACCAGTGCCTCAGCCGGGAGGTGATCCTTGAGGCAAGCGGTTCTTATCATATTCCTGAGATTAAGCTCGTGAAGGCTATCCACGATGCACCCTCGGTCCTGGATCGCCTCAGCGGCGGCAAGCGGGCCTACATCGCCTATTACCAGAGCGCGCTAGCCCGGCTGGTACAAAAGGACAACATCGTTTACCACGGACTTGCCGGACACCTATTGCTTAAAGGCGTGCCCCACGTGATAAAGGTGCGCATCATCGCCGACCTGGCCGATCGGGTGCGCCAGGAGATGCAACAGGAGGGCGTGAGCGAACAGGATGCCCGATATTTGATCCTTAAGGATGATGAGGAACGCCGCAAATGGACTTTGAGTCTTTACGGGGCAGACCCTTGGGACAGCGCCCTGTATGATTTTGTGATTCACATCCAGCGGTTCACCGTATCCAACGCGGTTGATTTTGTTTGTGAGGCCGCAGGACTGGAGCAGTTCAGGACCACCAGAGAATCCCAGCAGAAGATGGACGACCTGGCGCTGGCCGGCCAGGTGAAAGCGGCCCTTGCCATGCTCAGCGCGGACGTGGCCGTCACAAGCGAGTACGGCAATGTCCTTGTTTTTGCAGGATCCGACGACCGGCTGGCCCGCAAACTCAGAGACAAGATCAAGACCCTGATCGCGGGTATCGAGGGCGTCAACAACATCGAAGTCCATTCCAGGACGGCTGTTCCGCCGGACGCGATTTGACGGGATTCCCATGAACTGGGTCGGGGGCACACGGAATTCATTGATAAAGGGGACGATTCCATGCCTGTAATCATTATTTCTTCGGATGCTTACCGGACGGGACGAGAGATCGCAGAATCGGCCGCCGCCGTTCTGGAATACCGCTTCGTCGGCCGGGAGATCCTCGGGAAAGCGGCAGAGAAATACGGGATATCCGAGGCCCAGCTCTTGCAAGCCCTTGACAGGAGCCCTTCTTTCTTGCGCAGATCATCAAAGCTCAGAAAGCGTTGCATGGCTTACATTCAGGAGATCACCCTTTCCGAGCTGCTCAAGGACGACGTGGTTTGTCAGGGCTTGGCGGCCCATCTTTATGTCCTGGGGGTTTCCCACGTGCTGAGGGTCCGTATCCTTTCAGATGCCGAGAGAGAGACCGGGCAATCGGCCGCGCAGCGGGGAATCTCCCTTGGCACAGTAAAAAAGCTCCTGGATCGCGAGAAGACGGCTCAACGACGCTGGTCCATGGACGCCTTTTCTTCGGATGAGACGGATCCTTCGCACTATGATCTTGTCATCAGTCTGTCTCAGATCGATTCGAATGAGGCCGTTAAGATTATCCGGGAGACGGTGGGATATCCCCGCTTCAAGCCCATGACCTATTCGATCAATTGCATGAAAGACTTGGCCCTGTCGAGCAGGGTCAGAGCCGTGTTGTGGGAAAAATTTCCCGGTGCCGGGGTTCGAGCCGATCGAGGCACAGTGATTATTGAGACGGCCGCCTTGAAGCGGGACAAGGAAAAAAGGGTCAAGGCGATTAAAGAAATGGCCGGGGAAATTCCGGGGGTTGACTATGTAGAGGTTCATGTCACCAATCATCTTTTTCGTCAGGCCGGGGGGGCACTGCGGTAAGGACGACTGCCCGACAAGGCGGGCTTCAATTCTTTTGATCGATGGTCTACAAAAACCCGGCCTGGTTCCGCTTCCGGGTGTTCGGGACAAGGAAATCAGGAGGTGAATATGGCGGATCGACTCGAAGTCTTGCTTTTGGATGATGAGCCCATTGTCGGGCAACGGCTTAAAACCGGATTGGCGAAGCTGGGGTGTGAGGTGGAGGTCTATGCAGATTCCGTAAAAGCCTTGTCACGGATCAAGGAAAAAGTCTTTAATATTATTATCACGGATGTCATGATGAAAGACGTAAACGGCATCCAGATCCTGGAAGCCGCAAAGGAAGCGAGCCCCAACGCCAAGGTCATCGTGATCACCGGTTTTGCAACCGTTTCCCTGGCCAGGGAAGCCATGGAAAAAGGGGCTTTTGACATGATTGCCAAACCCTTCAAGCCGAGCGATTTGAGGGCCCTGGTTGTAAAGGCGGCGCATGAACTCGGATTCAAAGACATTTCACTTGCTGAAGCGTAGAAACCCTGGTGCTTATGGCTAAGAGCCGCCCCCCGGATTCCTCGGAAGACGGGCTCCATGAAAAAGTTTTCCTGGACCGGCCGGCCTTCAGCTTCCGGCTTCAAATTATCCTCGGGTTCTTCTCGTTCTTTATCCTATCCGTGGCGATCACGATCGCGGCTATGATCACTATCAACGGGATTGAAAAGAGGATTGCCACGGTTCAAACCTTGGAGCGATTTCTTTTCAGCGTTGAACAGGCCCGGCGATGGGAGAAAAACTTCTTCCTTTACGGCACAAACCTGAATGAAGCGGTTCAAAGCGCCCAGGAGGCCAAAGATATTCTCGAGAATAATCTCAAGAAGGTGGAGGTCGTAACCTCTCCTCTGATTAAGGAAGAGATCATTGAGGAGATGAATCTTTATTATAGTTTGTTGTATGATTTGTCTGAACTCGTAAAAACGGGTCATAACGTCGCTTCCGTTCAGGAGGTCATTGAAAACGGTTTGCGCCATTATGGCTCGCAAATTGTAAAGAAAGCGGCCGACCTGGCGAGCACAGAGTTTGATGTGGTGACCCGATGGCTTCGTTTGCTCCAGAAAATCCCGGCCTACTTCTTGGTTTTTCTCTTTTTTCTCATGCTTTACATGGTCTGGTTTCTTTCCCGAAGATTTATGAAGCCTCTAAAATATTTGGTGAACGAGACCCGGCGCATTGCCAGGGGAGATTTCAGTCCGGTGAAGCCTATGCGGAAGTTCCGGGACGAATTCACCACCGTGGAGGTGGCCGTCAACCGGATGCTCATAGAGCTGGAAAGCCGTCAGAATTCCTTGATTGAATCCCACAAACTGCGTGCCGTTGGAATCCTGACGGCCGGCGTGGCCCATGAACTGAACAACCCCTTGAACAATATCATGCTCACCGCTTATTCTCTTTTAGAGGAAGATGGGACGCTCGATCGGAGCGAGTATATGGAAAGGATCAAAGATATCATCGGAGAGACGGACCGTTCGCGGAGCATTGTCCACAATCTGCTGGACTTCACAAGAGAGAACGTATCGGTCATTGAATTGCTGGATCTGGCGAAACTCGTTGAAGAAACGGCGAAATTGGCTTTCAACCAGGCACGGGTCCGGGGTGCGACCATTGCTGTCCAGGTGGAACCGGACCTGCCAAAAATTCAGGGGGACAGGCAGCAGTTAAAGCAGGTGGTTTTGAATCTGGTGCTCAACTCCCTGGATGCGGTCGGCCATGGCGGGCGCATCGAGGTGCGGGTCAAGAGGCTCAAACCCGGCTATCTCGGCATCCAAGTGGAAGATAACGGTTGCGGCATCCCGGCGGATCTGCTACCGAATATCTTTGATCCATTTTTCACTACTAAACCTGTAGGCAGGGGCACCGGACTGGGGCTTTCCGTGTCCCATGGAATCATCACCAAACATGGCGGCCGAATCGAGGTGGAAAGCATTCCTGGACAAAAAACGGTTTTTACGATTACTTTACCCTGCGATGCCTCTTCAACGATCAGAAAAGAGGGACTGTAACAGCGGGGAGAGTGATCCCGGTTGAAGCCTATCAAACATGTTCATGCCTTAAGAGTGGCTGTCGTTGATGATGAACCCCTGGCCTTGAAGCATATCAGCCGCATTCTCAGCCGCCACGGCCACGAGGTGGAGGTTTTTACCGATCCTGTCCAAGCCCTCCGGCGCATCATCGAGTCTCCCTTTCATATTGTTATGACCGATATACGGATGCCCCAAATGGACGGAATGGAGCTTCTGGAGCGAATCAAATCCCGCTTTCCCGAAACCCAGGTGATCCTGTTTACCGGGTATGCCTCGGTGGACGATGCGGTCAAAGCCATCAAGCAGGGGGCTTTTTACTATGTTGAAAAACCGCTGACACCGGACAAGGTCTTGTCCGTGGTGAAGCGGGCCGGCGAGAAACTTTCTCTTATGGCGGAGAACAGGAAACTCAAGGAGGAGCTTCTCAAAAAGGACCATACGCGAGAAATTCTGGGCATCAGCGCTCAAATCCGGGAGCTGATCAAGGGGATCAACAAGATCGCAAAAATCGACTGCAACGTGCTGATTCAGGGTGAAAGCGGCACAGGAAAGGAGTTGGTGGCAAGAGCCATACACCACGGCAGCTTGAGAAAACACAAACCCTTTGTGGCATTCAATTGTGGCGGTTTCACCGAGGAGCTTGCGGCCAACGAGCTTTTCGGGCATGAAAAAGGCGCCTTTACCGGCGCCGACAGCCTGAAGGCCGGGTTGTTCGAAACGGCCCAGGGGGGGACGGTCTTTCTGGATGAAATCGGGGAAATGGCGCTTTCCACCCAGGTGAAATTGCTCAGGCTGATCCAGGAAAGAAAGCTGCTCCGGGTGGGCGGGGCCAAGCCGGTGGCTTTGGATGTGAGATTGATCTCGGCCACCAACAAGGATCTGGATCATGAGGTCAAGGCCGGACGTTTCCGTGAAGATCTGTTCTTTCGGGTGAAGGTGGTCGTGCTTCGAATTCCGCCTTTGCGGGAACACAAAGAGGATATCCCCCTGCTGGTGGAGCACTTCATCCAGTATTACAATATGCTGTACAATAAAGGAATCGAGGGGTTCACCGATCATGCCATGGAAACCCTGATGCGCTATTCCTTTCCCGGCAATGTGCGGAGGTACGCTGGGCTGCAAGTAGGCGGCGTCGACCCTTTTCTTCCGGACCTTAACCTCGTAGGTCGTGCCCGAGACCCGCGAAATGAATCGGTCCTCGCCGAGATAGTCGCACATCGGAAAATAGTGCACCTTCCCCGAAGGAAGCAGCCTCTGGTCCATGACACGACGGAAGTACCCGACAATCTCGGGGCCGGTTGCTCGTTCGTAATGCCCCGCGTTGAGGCCGCTGCGATCAATGGCGTCTTCGCCGAGGGGCATCGAGTTTACACCGTAGAAAGCAGAGGGCTGGTGCAGCCGGACGAACGGATAGGCCTCGTTCCAGTGTCCGCCGGGCGCATGCCGCCGATCGACCATTATGATCTGGGCATCGGAGTTGGCAATCAGGGTATCCGCAAATGCCATTCCTGCGGCGCCGCACCCGATAATGAGATAATCTGTATCAAGGGTTTGAGTAGACATGCAGACGCCTTTCTGGCAGCGCCAGTGATTGCAAAGGCCTTGTCGCGTCAGAAGGTAAGGAGGTTGGATGGCGAGCAAATGCCGACATATCATATTGAGCGCGTGCCGGCCTATTACGCTGCAATGATTCACAATGTAGGGCCGAATAATCCCTTTGCAACAAATATTACAGGCCATCTCAAAAAAGTCTTTTGGCCGAAACGCTTTGTTGGGGGCAAATTATAAATCCTCAAAGGGGAAGGGACGACCGGGGAGATAATGGGGACGGTCATTCAACAATATTATGGTGCGGACGGCAAAGCATATCCATTTTTAAGGACTAGTTTCTTGCCCCGTGCTACGGAATGGCTGACGGCGGGTTGCGATAAGTTCATGCGCCTATCCAGTTCCGTGGTGGGAATGTCCAGCCCATAGGATGTGCTGACGAAGGAAGCGCATCATTCGTGATGGCACTGAATCGATTTGTAACGATTCTGGAAAAGCGGCCGAATCCAGTAGTTCCCACTTAAAATGAAGGGATTTCAATAAAATGAAGTCCCTTTTTGTTTCCATCAACTTCAGAAAATATATTGAACAATTGATTCGCATTACTGGTTCTGAGCATCCCGCCTTATCAGGCGGGATGCTCAGAACCAGTAATGCGAATCAATTGTTCAATATATTTTCTGAAGTTGATGGAAACAAAAAGGGACTTCATTTTATTGAAATCCCTTCATTTTAAGTGGGAACTACTGGATTCG
>JAWOJI010000306.1:0-9043 GCA_046481735.1 Desulfatiglandales bacterium
ACCCAAAACTCATTTCCGACATGCTCACCCGGGAGTTGAGCGCCGAACAGGTGTGGCTCCTCAGCGATCTCACCAAGTCAGCCACCTCGCAGTTCATCAACGGTGTGGAGGTCGTCATCTGCAAGGTGACCCGGGACGACTACATCGGCGACTTCGCCGTTCTGGTGCACAAGTTCATGGAGATGGAAAACCTGAGCGTCATCATCGCGCTGGCTCAGATGGAGGACAAGATCTACCTCGTGGCAAGAAGCCGGGCCGAGGAAGTGAACGCCGCGGAAATCGCCCTGGCTTTCGGAGGCGGAGGACACCCCCAAGCCGCCTCGGCCACCATCAGGAACAGGACCATGATTCAGGTCGAAAGGAGTCTCCACACCCTTCTAAGAAAACGGGTCATCCCCCAGAAAAGGGCCCGTGACATGATGACATTTCCGGTGATCCACATCTCTCCCGATGGGACGGTTCAGGAAGCAGCCACCCTGATGACCAAGTTCAACATCAACGTCCTGCTGGTCACGGACGAGGAAGCCAATCTCGTGGGATATGTCACCCGCCAGGTCGTGGAAAAGGCGGTCTATTTCGGTCTCGGAAACATCAGGATTCAAGAGTACACCAACATCGAGTTTCCCACCGTGGGGCCCGACGCCTCGCTCAAGGAAGTCCAGAATCGGATCATTGAGGACAAGGTGAGGATCCTGCCTGTCCTGGAGAACGGGAAGGTGGCGGGCGTCATCACCAGGACGGACCTTCTGAACATCCTCGTGGGCGGACCGGTGCTCCCCGATTTCCTGTATGAATCCCGCCACGCCTCGCATTTTCACAAGAAAAAGAATATGGCGGCCATGCTCAAAGAGCGCCTTCCCCGAAGGGTGATCGCCCTTCTCAAGGATTTTGGACACGTGGCCGACATGATGGGATACCAGTCTTTCCTCGTGGGCGGTCTCGTGAGGGACGTGTTCTTGAAAAGGGACAATCTCGATGTGGACGTGGTCATCGAAGGCGATGGAATCAGGTTCGCCCAGGAGTTTGCTGCCCATCACCCGGTGAGGGTGAGAAGCCACAAGAAATTCGGCACCGTGGTGATGATTTTCCCGGATGGATTCAAAGTGGATGTGGCCACAGCCCGCATAGAATACTATGACTTTCCCGCAGCGCCGCCCAGCGTGGAGGTCAGCTCCCTCAAGCTGGATCTCTACAGGAGGGACTTCACGATCAACACCCTTGCCGTCAAGCTGAACAAAAGGGACTACGGCACGCTGGTGGACTACTTCGGCGCCCAGAAGGACATTCGGGAGAAGGTCATCCGGGTGCTGCACAACCTCAGCTTTGTGGAGGACCCCACGCGCGTGCTCCGGGCCATTCGCTTTGAGCAACGATTCGGGTTCAAGATCGGCAAGCTGACCCTTTCCCTCATCAGGAATGCGGTTGCCATCGACTGTTTCAAGGGACTCTCGGGCAAGCGTCTCTTCCTGGAGCTGAAGCTCCTGCTCATGGAGCCGGAACCCATAAAAGCAATTGAGAGGATGGACGAGTTCGGCCTGCTTCAGGTGCTTTCACAGGCAATCGAGCTCACCCCGGAGCTCAGGAGTTTGCTGGAAGACATCCGGGGTGTCCTCTCCTGGTTTGACCTCCTTTACCTGGAAGAACCGTACGACCCGTGGAAGGTTTATTTTTTCGGACTCACATCGTTTCTCGATTCGAAGGCCCTCCAAGCCATGGCCGAGAGGATGCAGATGGAAGACGGGCAAAGCATCAGGATGATCACCCAGAGGCGCGCTGTGGCAACCCTGCTGGATCAGCTTTACAAATTTCAGGGAAAGAGCAACTATGCCCTCTACAAATTGCTTTCCCAGTATGATACAGAGATCCTGCTTTACATGATGGCCAGGGCCAACAACAGGACCATCAAGCGACTGGTCTCCCATTACTTCACCAAGCTCAAAGGGACCCGGCGCGTTCTCAGGGGCAAAGACCTGAGAACCATGGGGTTTCCTCCAGGACCTCTATTCAGGGAAATCCTGGACGCCGTCCTAGAGGCCAGGATCAACAACGAGGTCGCCACAAGGGAAGATGAGGCGGCTTTTGTCAGGGAGCGCTACGGAGAGTTGCGCCGGGGATAAGAAACAAAGGAACAGCTTGAACCATGGACTACGAAGTCAGGCTTGATATTTTTGAAGGCCCTCTGGATCTTCTGCTTCACTTGATCCGCAAGAACGAGGTGGATATTTTCGACATCCCCATTGCCGCCATTACGGATCAGTACCTTGCTTACATCGACATCATGGAAGCGCTCAACATCACCCTGGCCGGGGAATTCCTGGTCATGGCCTCAACCCTGATCCACATCAAGTCCAGAATGCTTCTCCCCGGAGCCGGGGATGAGGAAGAGGACCCGAGGCTGGAGATCACCCGTCCTCTCATGGAATACCTGAGGTTCAAGGAGTTGGCCGGCGAGCTGTCGGAAAGGGACATGTTGCAGCGGGATGTGTTCACCCGCAGGTTCGCTCCGGACTACAAGTCCCAGTTCAAGAGCGAAGAGCCCCTCATCGAAGTCAGCCTGTTCCAGCTCATCGATGCCTTTAAAAAGGTGATGGAACAAAGGCTCCCGGGCGAGCAGCTCAAATTCCGTGTTGAGCCCTGGTCCCTCAAAGACAAGACCGCATACATCATGAATCAGCTCAAGGAACACGGCGGGCTTTTTTTCAATGAGCTCTTCAACAATGCCGGCACAGTCGGCGAATTCATCATCACATTTCTAGCGATCCTCGAGCTGGTTCAGATGGGCCTGTTGAGAGTTTTTCAGACCGACCCTGAAAAAGACATTCGGGTAGAACCCCATTTCAAGGAGGAAGAGGAAGAAACCCATGGTGAAGTCCCTTAAATTGATCGTGGAGGCGCTCCTTTTCGCATCGGAAACCCCTCTGACCCCAAAGGACATTCATGCCGTGCTCCCGGAGAGCAAACCCTCCGACATCGCTGGAGCCTTGAGGGTGTTGAAGTATGAGTTCGAAGCCATGGGGCGAAGTTTCACCCTGCAGGAAGTGGGCGGAGGCTATCAGTTCAGAACCCGCTCCGAGTACGGCGCCTACATCCTGAAAATGATGCAGGCATCCCCTGCGCGACTCTCGCGGGCCACCATGGAGACCCTGGCCATCGTGGCCTACAAGCAGCCGATCATGCGGCAGGAAATCGAGCAGATCCGGGGCGTGGATGTGGGGGGGATCCTACGAACCCTCCTGGAAAAGGATCTCATCAAGATCATGGGCCGGGAGAACCTTCCCGGCAGGCCTCTCGTCTACGGAACGACGAGGAAATTCCTAGAGGTCTTCGGCCTGAAAGACATCGATTCCCTCCCGAAACTCAAAGAGCTCAAGGCGCTCGGAGTTGACGAAAATGAAGTCCAGGAGCAGGAAAAAAGAATCGAAGACCCGGCAGCCCCAGAACAGGGTGACGCCGCAGCCCCTGAGTCAGCGGATTAACCGCATCCTTTCCGCTTCGGGCGTCACATCACGGCGCAAAGCGGACGACATGATCAAGGCGGGGCGGGTCAGCGTCAACGGCCGCATTGTCAAGGAGGCCGGGGCGCAGGCCGTGTGGGGTGTGGACCAAATTCTGGTGGACGGCCGGGCGGTTCCCGACCCGGCTGCAAGGGTTTACCTCATGCTGAACAAGCCTTTCGGATACGTCTCTGCGCTCAGCGATCCGGAAGGCCGGCCCGTTGTCGCAGAACTCCTCCAGGATGTGGGCCGGAGGGTCTACCCGGTGGGCCGTCTTGACTTTGACACTCTCGGGCTGCTGCTCTTCACGGATGACGGGGAGTGGGCTTTTCGCCTCTCTCACCCTCGCTTCCGCGTTCCCAAGACTTACAAGATCACGGTCGCGGGCCCTGTCTCCGACAGCTCCCTGGAAACGCTCAGAAACGGAGTGTATCTGGAGGACGGGTTCAGCGGACCCTCCAAGATCACCCTGCTCCGCAGAGACGGGAAAGCCTCGGTTCTCAGAGTGACGATCACCACCGGAAGAAAGCGGATCTTGCGCAGGATGATCGAGGCTTCCGGATACACCGTGACCCACCTGATGCGAATCGGTTACGGCCTTCTGGAACTGGGGGACCTGAAGGTCGGCCGCTACCGCCACCTCACGCCCTCGGAAGTGGAGGACATGAAAAAAACGGTGGGCCTTCGGTGAAGAAGTGTTCAGGGTTCAGCGTTCAGCGTTCAGGATCCAAGGCTCAGGGCTCAGAGCTCAGAGCTCAGAGCTCAGGGTTCAGTGTTCAGGGTTCAGCGTTCAGGATGATCCAGATAGCACAGGAATTTTTTTGTTTGCAAACCTCTTTTCGATAGTGTATTGGTTTCTTATTGATCATTGCTTTCTGATTAGTTACTGCTTGCTGCTTACTGATCACTGCTTACTGCTTCCAGACATTGGGCGGTTAACTCAGCGGGAGAGTGCCATCCTCACACGGTGGAAGTCGCAGGTTCAAATCCTGTACCGCCCACCACTCATTTATCGGAATGCTCGGTTCATCTGTGGTCACCCTATATGTGCTAAAGGGAAAGACGGGCAAGCGATATATCGGCATAACCAATAACCTGCCACGACGTCTTGAAGAACATCGTAAGAGGAGTTCAAAGGGAGGACAGATACTGCATGGTGATTTTTGTGTACTCTATACGGAGAGTTTTTCAAACTACACTGCCGCCCGAGACAAAGAGAAATTCTTCAAATCGGGTCAGGGCAGAAGATGGCTGGATGCAATAGACGCCAAGTCGAAGCCAGCCACAGATTAACTCGCCTGTGGCGAGCTGGTAAAGCAAGCCTTAAGCAGGCTTGTGCGCCTTGGGCGCATTCAAATCCTGTACCGCCCACCACCTAATAAAATCAACAGGTTAGAATAAGCCACTCAAGAACGAGTGGCTTATTTTTTTGCCAAAAAAACTGTCCCCAGACTGTCCCCAAAAACGCCTCCGCCCTACTCTGCTGCAAATCGGTGGGGAAGCGGTCGTTCGGGCCTCAAAGGGAAAGTCCATTTGCCCGCCTTCATGCCTCAAATCGACAATGCGCGGAAGGGACCCGCTTGCGGATATTTCTTGCGGTTGACTTCTGTGACGGAATTACCTAAACTGGTTTCCACAATTGCCCTATTCATCGGAGACTTGGGAATGGATAGATTGAACGTTCAGGAAGCCGAGACCAAGATATCCTCGCTGCTTTCGGACATTGAGAAGAACGGAAAGTCCTTCACCATATGCCGAAATGGGAAGCCGGTCGCTGAGCTTATTCCCTACAGGAAGCCAAGCCGTTTAGCCTATAATCCTGTTCTCGCGAGAATTCAAATCCACTATGACCCTACCGAAGATCTCTCCAAGGATGAGTGGGGAGACATTGAATGATGCTTCTGGATACCTGTGCCCTGCTTTGGCTGGCCCATGATCAGAACAAAATCAGTGGTGAAACTCTTGCCAAGATTGAAAGTGCTGCTGCTGTATACATTTCGGCTATTTCAGGATTCGAAATCGGATTGAAGTGTAGGTCTGGGAAGCTCACCCTGCCCATGCAGCCTGCGGATTGGTTCAAGGGGGTCGTAGACCACCATGACCTGTCTATTCTGGCTCTGGACCTTGAGGTTTGCTTGATAGCAACTGAACTGCCGGCAATCCACAAGGATCCGTGTGACCGCTTTATCATAGCGACCGCCCTGGCAAAAGGCATCCCTGTTGTAACCACAGACAAGAGATTTTCACAATACGGCGTTACAATCTTAAGCTGATCACACGCCCTCCTTCCACCTCAAGATATCACAATATCTGTCTATGACTATTGAGGGAGAGAATCCAGCCTCCACAGGGAGGTGCATCTTTCGCTGAAACCGTCATGTTGGGAGCAGACCGCCTTCCGGACATCAAAGGGAAAGCCCATTTGCCCGAATTCACGCCTCAAATTAGAAATGTGAGGGAAGGACCTGCCCGAGGAACACAGGAGCCCGATGAGTTCAAAGCGATTCAGGCTGTTCACGTAGTCCAAAAAGATCTCTTTGATGTGCCTTTCTTCGAGCGTTGCACTGCTCAGGATTCTATTCACAACCTCCTTGTTCTGCTTTAGGCCTCCTTGCCCCTTGAGCAGGCTCACGTATCTCCTGTATGCCACACTCGGAACGCTTTTGCCCGATGCCACAGAAAATTGGACGAGAGACCCGACAACCTCTTCCGGCTTGAAATGTTCGAACAGGAACCGGACGGCGTTGTTGCGGGTGATCGGGTCTGATTCACAGAGCGCGGGCGCCACGTCGGAGACCTTTGCAACCGAGTCAAATCCAACCCCTTTCTGCAGAAGGACAGCCCAGATGATCTCTCTCACTTTCTCTCTCTGCTCCCCATTCACCCATTGCAGCAAATCCCTGATCATTCCCGCCGGCAGGAGACCGCCACTTTTTTCCTGTGCATGGCTTCCCACGTAGAGAAGATGGCAAACCCTGCCCACCCAGTCTTTGTGGCCGTTCCTGACCAGCTCGAGGAGGTTTTGCAGCAGTTCCTTCCTCTGGAACAGGGCCAGCGCCGTGGTCGCCTCTGCCCTCAGATCCTCCACGAGCCACAGGAGCTCCAATGCAGCATAGGGAGACTTTCCCTTTTCCGAGACGGCTGCAAAGAGGAGCCTCCTGGGCTCTTCCTCGAGGAGGAGAGCGCTTATGATCCGGCGGATTTCGGAGTGAATGTCATTCACGGCGAGTTCCTGTTCAGGCGGATTCCTGGGAAGTCCGGGTTTTGTTCATGAGTGCGGTCCTGGCCTTGTTGTAGAACTCGCCGGTCCTCCGCCTTTCAGCGACCTTTCCCATCTCCTTCTCAAGGGCCTCGGTAACCTGAAGGCATTGCGGCCCGCTTTTCCCGCTCACTTGCAGAAGCAAAGTCCCGTTTTTCTCAATCACGATTCGTATCTCTTCCGCCATTTTCATCCTCCTTATAAACCGCATACTCTCGGCGCCACGGACAAGCACGGCTTATCCGTGTTCAGCCCAGCTTTCGGAGCGCCATCTCTATTTGCCCTTTATCGTTGACCCTGTTTTTTGTGACGGCATATCCCCTCACCCTCGCCAGATCCAGGATTTTCTCCTGGGAATAGGCCTGATGGATCTCGGCCAGAACCGTTTCCCGGGCTTTCCGGGACCCGTCCCAGTCGGCAAGCATCTCGTAAGGTTCATCTTCCTTGCCTCGCCTGAACCCAATCCAGAGGCCGTTTTTCCCCGCAAGCATCTCGATGTTTCCTGTGTCCTTGAGGTGACGAGGCCCCCATTCGGAATCACCCTCGCCCACGCGGTAACCCAGTTTTTGAAGTGTTCTTCTCAAAACGACCCCATCTTTGAGCAGGGTCTTTACCTTGGTGATATGGGACATATTTTCCTCCCTCCTTTTTCTTCCTTGTCTTCAATGGATGCGGCACGAGCCCTTGACCTGTGCCATTGCCTCATCAAGTCGAAATTCTCCTTCATGGTTCTTGCCAGGGGCACGATTTTCCTGATGTTCCTGAGAAGCGCGAATTCACTCTGACTCAATCCGCCCTCCCCTGCCTCATAAAGCATGTCGATCACGGCCTGTTCCATCTCGGCGCCGCTGAAGCTCTCCGTCGCATTGAGAAGTTGCTCCGACCCTTCAAGTTTTCCTGCCAGGCCGTATTTCCGGAACAGGATGGTGAAGATGTGTTGCCGCTCCTTTCGGTTGGGGAGATCGATGAAAAATACGGCGTCAAAACGGCCGGGCCTCAGGATCTCCTGGGGCAGACCCGCGATAGCGTTTGTGGTTGCGCACACGAATGTGCCCTCTCTGCTGCTTTGGAGGAAATCAAGGAAAAGGGAGAGCACCCTCGGCAGCACGCCGCCGTCGCCGCCGTGCGCTGCTCCATGGGCAAAGAGCTTCTCGAGCTCGTCGATCCACAGAATGGCCGGCGCAAGGGCTTGCACAGTCTCAAAAGCAGAGATGAAGTTCTGCTCGGTCTCGCCCACAAAAGACCGGAAGAGCCGAGCCGGCTCCAGCCTGACGAGATTGACGCCCCAGGAGCCTGCCAGGGCCTGGACCAGGTAGGATTTTCCGCACCCCGGCGGGCCGGTGAGCAGCACGCCCCTGGGCTGCGGCAAAGAGGCGCCTTTGCCGGTTTCATGTTCAAGATAGCGGCAGAGGCGCCTCTTTGCCGCTATCTTGAACATGAAACCGGCGGCCCCTTTTCACGAGCCAATCTTTTAAGACGCCGAGACCCCCCACTTCGTCAAGATCGCCCGAGGGCTCACAGAGCTGGATGACATTCCCCGCCCGCTGCGACAGAAGCCTGGCTCTTTCCTTCCTGATGAATTGCGGATCCAAAACCCTCCTGGTAGCCAGGGACAAGGCGAGCAGGTCCTCGCACTGAAGGCCGGTGAGACCTCGGAGGTTCGCCACGAGGGCTTCCTTCTTTATTGCAGGAAGGTTCTTCTGGCAATTCCCGATGATCTCGCCGATCTCACCGGATGCGAGAGTTGGCGCTGAGATCTGGGGGATGTCTCGAATGATCTCCGGCACTCTGAAGCCATCCTTTCCCATTAGGATTACAGAGTAGGTATTGGATTCGACATCGGCGATGAGGCGCAGTCTCGTGAGGAGGAAAGGATCCCTGTTCTCGAGGAGCAAGTCAAAGTGTTCAAGGATATAGAGTTTTCGTTTCCCTGCAAACGGCTCGAAGCCCGCGCTGAGGATGCGGTTGAGCATCTCCAGGGGGTCGATGGTTGCATCCTTGGGTTTGTCCTGACCCCACCGCCTGAGCCCCGCACCAAGATTGTAGAGGCAAACCTCCATGGAAAACTCCGAGGCGATCCCCACGCACTTCCTGACGGCAAGTTTATGGCTGACCGTGCCCAGATAAAATAGTTTGCACAAGGATTGGAGATACCCTCTGATCTGGTCGATGTATTCCATCATCTTGAGTAGATTCCTGGTTTGGTTTTCAACTTGTTTCGATCATTTGAATTTTTGTCATTCGAGTTTGTTTCGGATTTCGAATTTCGGATTTCATTGCAGCTTGCTGT
>JAWOJI010000472.1:0-12924 GCA_046481735.1 Desulfatiglandales bacterium
ATAGTCGTTGTCGGCAAAATGTTCGAACACGGGGGCTTCTGAAGCCCAAGGGCCGCATAGCCATGGTATATCCGGCCGCACGTCTTGCCGACCTCTCCGTGAGATTGCGAGCATTTGGGCTGGAACCCAAGAAACTGCGGATTCTGCATCCCGGCCCGGAAGAGGACGCTAAACTCGCTTTTGTCGAGGCAATGCGCGGGGCGAGGGAGGGATTGAAGATCCTCCCACCCCTGTTGGATCAAGGGGAATTCTCTATCTCGAACGCAACCTGAACTCTATCTTCTCCACCGCTTTTCTGCCCAGCCGTTCATTGAGCCTGTTCCTCAGGTTTTCCTCCATGAGGCTTAACTCCTGAAGCCAGATGGGGTCGGAAACTTTAATTCTCAACCGCCTGTTCTTGACCCAAAGAGGTTGAGCGTTTCGCGCAACGGCGTCCCCCACCACCTCATCCCACACTCGCCAGATCGCGCCGTCTTCGGGGTTGAAGGGAAGATCCGCACTCTTGAGAAGCTCGGCCAGGATGTCCTTCAAGGGGGTCAGGGTGCTTTTTATTGCCATATTTCAAAAAGGCTTTCCTTTGAGATGCACGGATCTTGCGCCGTCAATACTTCTTGACGGGTGTTTTTTTTCCGCCTATTTTACCAAATAAAGAACTTTGTGCACAGGTGATTTTTATGGCATGGGATTGGGATAAACTCCAGCAGCAAAGAAGATCGGCAGGGGGAGGCCCTCCTCCGCAGGTAAATGAGGTGATCAACAGAATAAAGGGCGTGAAAGGGAAGTTTCCAGGGGCGGGACTGATCATTTTTGCCCTGATCCTTCTCTACCTGGGTTCCTCCACCTTTTACACCGTCGGGGTTGACGAGGTGGGGATCGTGCAGAAGTTTGGAGCATACCACAGAACCACTCCCCCTGGTCTCAATTTCAAACTTCCCAGCGGCATCGAGAAAGCCACCAAGGTGAAGGTCAGATTTGTTTTCAAGGAAGAATTCGGTTTTCGAACCATCAAGGCGGATGTGCGATCCCGTTTTGCCACAGGAGACGTTTATCTCAACGAATCCTTGATGCTCACAGGGGATCTCAACGTGGCTGTAGTGCCGTGGATCGTCCAGTATCGCATTCGGGATCCCTATGCCTTTTTGTTCAAGGTGAAGGATCCTCAGGGCACGCTCCGTGATCTGTCGGAAGCTACCATGCGATTGGTGGTCGGCGACAGGAGCATCAACGAGATCATCAGCAAAAGAGAGGAATTTGCCGCCCAGGCCCAAGAGCTGCTGCAGCGGGAGCTCGACCTGGCGGAGACAGGGATCAGCGTCAGCACCATCGAAATGAAAAGGACGAACGTGCCCGAGCCGGTGCAGCCTTCCTTCAACGAGGTGAACCAGGCGGTGCAAGAAAAAGAGAAGATGATCTACCAGGCCCGCGAGGAGTACAACAAGCGCATTCCCCAGGCAAGAGGCTCTGCGGAAAAGACGATCCGGGAGGCGGAAGGCTATTCGCTTCAACGGATCAACCGAGCTCAGGGCGACGCTTCGCGATTCCTTGCCCTCTACGAGGAATATGCCAAAGCGGAAGACATCACCAGGCGGAGGCTTTACCTGGAAGCGATTCGGGAGATTCTGCCCAAAATGGGAGACAAGTTCATCGTGGATGCAGAGCAAAGGAATCTTCTCCCCCTCCTCAACCTCGGGGTAACCAAAGGAGGACAACCGTGAAGTCTAAAGGGTTAATCGTCATTCTTGCAATCATCGGCATTGCAATTTTCAGTGCCGCCTATGTGGTAGATGAAACCGAACAGGTGATCATCACCCAGTTCGGCAGGGCTGTGGGAGATGCCAAGGAGGAGCCGGGCCTGTACTTCAAGATCCCGATGATTCAGCAAGCCAACTACTTTCCAAAAAATCTTCAGGCATGGGATGGGGAGCCCGGACAGATTCCCACCTTGGACAAGACCTTCATCGTGGTTGATTCCTTTGCCCGATGGAAGATCGTGGACCCCCTCAAGTTTTTCCAGACCGTGAACAACATGTCGGGAGCCATGGGTCGGCTCGACGACATCATTGATTCGTCGGTGCGCAATTTCGTCACCTCTTACCCCCTGATCGAAACCGTGAGGATGACCAATCGTGAACTCGACGTCACAGAGGTCGGTGTGGATGTTGTCAAGGATACGAGTCCCCTGGGCGAGGTAACCTTCGGTAGGAGCAACATCACCCAGGGTGTTCTCAATCAGGCCCATCCCAAGCTGCTCGAATTCGGCATTGAACTTGTGGATGTGAAGTTCAAGCTGCTGAATTACGTGGAAGAGGTCCAGAAAACAGTATTTGCCAGAATGATTGCAGAGCGCAAACAGATTGCCGAGAAGTTCCGTTCCGAAGGAAAAGGAGAAGCCCGAAAAATTGAGGGTGAAATGGAGCGGGACCTGAAAGAGATCGAATCCGCAGCCTACAGAATAGCTGAGGAGATCAAGGGAAAGGCGGATGCCGAAGCAACCCTTGTTTACGCTCAATCCCTGGGGAAAGATCCCGAGTTCTACTCCTTTCTCCAGACCCTGGACATCTACAAGGAAACCATGGACAAGACCACCTCCCTGGTGCTTTCTACGGACTCCGAGCTGTTGAGATTTTTCAAGGGGTATGAAGTGAAGCAAAAAGGAAAACAATTCGCTGCAGGAGTTGAGTGATGGTCAGGACGGAGATCCAGCTTTTTCTTGAAAACGTGCCTGGGGAACTCGGGAAACTGGCGAGTCTCCTGGGAGACAAGGGTGTCAATATTGATGCCATGACCATTCAGGACGCTTCCGCCTACGTGAAGGAGCTTTTCAAGGCACGAGGCAAATCGCTCAAGAGAATCGCCCCTGCCGCCTCTTACGGATCCATGCAAAAGGATTCTGCCGATTTCGCCCTCATTCGCATCCTTGTGGACCACACGGACAAGGCCATTGATCTGCTTTCAAAATCGGGGTATCTCTTCGATATCATGCCCGTGATTGCCTTGGAGATTGAAAACAAGCCGGGCATGCTCGCGCAGATGGCGAAGCAGTTCGGAGAGGAAGGCATCAACATCCACTATGTTTATGGATCGGCCATGACTGGAGATCAGAAATCCCTCTTCGTCTTTTGCCCTGAGGACATTGAGGTGGCGGCCCGGATTTTCAAAGATTAAGCGCAACGCCGCCCTTCGATTTTACTCAGGGTCATGAGACAAGTCGAATGGCAGATGGACTTCTTGCGAAGCCGTCAACTTTGGTGGAGTCTTGAGTAACCTACTGATCGTTGTGCTGAGATCTCACCAGCCTGGAGTTCCGGTCGGCCGGCTCCATGTCGATCACACGGAGTTGGGGGGTCTCCCGGCCCTGCCATTGATTGATGTCAGGGGTGAATACGAGGTTGACGGGCGTGTGGCGTGCACAAGGGTTTGCTGCCAGTCCGAATCCGATGGCCTCCAGCATATTGCCGTTCTGCCGGACCTTCAGCTTGAGGTGCCTTTCTCCCACCACCCTTGAATCCACAACCTCACACGGCCCTGCGTAGAGAAGGGGTTCCGGATTGCCTGGGCCAAAGGGGGAAAGGGCAAGCAATCGCCGGGTTGACTCCAGATCGATTTCCGATAGGGAGGTTTCGGCATCGACCTCTATCGACGGATACAGATCTTCATCCCGGATCTCCTCCCTCGCGAGCATTTCCAATCCGGAAGCGAGCGATTCAATGCTGGAAGCTTCCAAGGCCAGCCCGGCGGCATGTTTATGGCCGCCATAGCGTTTGAGGAGGTGGCTCAAACCGGTGAGAGCCCTGTAGAGATTAAACCCTGGAATGCTCCTTCCCGAGCCGGCTGCCGTACCGTTGTCGATGTTGAGGACGAGGGCCGGCCTATGGTATCGATCGGTGAGTCGGGAGGCAATGATTCCCAAAACACCCCGATGCCACCCTTTTCCCGCCACCAGAATGGTTCTGCGGTTCTTCAGGCTCATCTTGGAGATCATGGTGGTTTCGATTTCTTCCATGATCCTTTGTTCGATGAGGCGGCGCTCAGTGTTCATGATTTCCAGCTTTTCTGCAAGCTCTCCGGCCAAGGTGGCCTGCGGGGTGGTCAAGGCCATGACGCCCATTTCCGTTTCTCCCATTCTCCCCGAAGCATTGAGTCGAGGCGCCAGGCGGTACGCCAGGTCGCTTGATGAAATGGTTCTCATGGAAAGGCCGGCAACCTCTGCAAGAGCCTTTATCCCCGGCCACCGGGAATGGCGGATCTTCTCCAGTCCTGACTTGACAAGAATGCGATTCTGATCGACGAGAGGAACCATATCCGCCACTGTGCCGAGAGCAACCAGATCAAGATAGTCCTTCAGGTCCGGTTCGGGTTTGCGCTCGAACCATTTCTTTTCCCGCAAGGCAGCCCGCAACGCGACGGCGAGAAAGAAGGCAACCCCAACACCGGCCAGGTGCTTGAACGGGAAATCAGAACCGGAGCGGTAGGGATTGACGACAGGACAGGAGGGCGTGAAATCCTTCGGGACCTGATGGTGGTCGGTGACAACGACTTTGAGTCCCCAAGTTTGAGCGAGGGCGATCTGCTCCTGGTCGCTCGTGCCGCAGTCTACGGTGATCATCACACCCGGTCCCTTGGCGGCGATCTTTTTCAAAGCCCCGGTATGGAGGCCGTAACCCTCCAAGAGACGGTCGGGGATGTAGTGAGATGTGGAGGCCCCAAGACCGGAAAAGAAATTGCACAGAAGGGCCGTGGCCGTAAATCCGTCGGCGTCAAAATCCCCATAGATGGTGACGGGCTCACGGTTCTCCAAAGCCTTTAGGATGATTGCCACCGCCTCGTCCATGTCTTTCATGGTCATGGGATCGCAAAGGTCGGCCAGCTTTGGGGAAAGGAAGGACGACAAGGTTTGACGGTTGAGGATCCCACGGTTTGCCAGGACTTGAGCTTCTACCAAGGAAAGATCTGCGGTGCGTGCCAGTTCCAGGGCGAGGTGAGAGGCGGGTTTGAGTTTCCAGAGGGTCTTCATGCGCTTCCCTCGATTTTCATGGAGATCATTCTTTCCACTTTCTCAATGTCCCGGGGGGTGTCGATTTCAATGGAGTCGTGGCGGGTCTCCACGACCTTGATCCTGTACCCGCTTTCCAGGGCGCGCAACTGCTCAAGTTTTTCGGCGGTCTCAATCGGACCGGGGCCGAGCCGCGCAAACACTTTAAGGAAGCTGAGGCGATGGGCATAAAACCCAAGGTGTTTGAAAAACACCCGATCGGAATCGGCATCCCGATAATAGGGAATAGGCGAGCGGGAAAAGAAAAGGGCCCATTCGTTCCTGTCCGTCACGACCTTAACAATATTGGGATCCCTGATTTCTTCTTGATTCGTGATGCGGTATTTCAGGGTGCTCATGGAGAGAGAGGCATCCTCAGTTTCAAAGGGGCTTACGAGATCCTCGACAGAAGAGGGTTCGAACAGGGGCTGATCTCCCTGGATATTGACGACCAGGTCATCGTCCTGAAGCCCCAGAACCATCGCGGCCTCAGCGATTCGGTCCGATCCCGAGTGGTGCCCTCTTGCAGTCAAGATGCCTCTACCCCCAAAGGCGCGCACTTCGTGCAAAATGCGTTCGTCATCGGTGGCTACAAAGACGTCTCCGATGAGCCGGCATGAGGATGCGCGCTCATAGACATGACGGATCATCGGCTTTCCTGCAATGGGGGCAAGTGGTTTTCCCGGGAAGCGAGTGGATTCATATCGTGCAGGAATAAATGCCGTAATGCGCATGGGTGCGGCGTGCCTATTCGTGTCAGGGCTCCATGTATGTTGCGCAGGCTGTATCGGATTCCCAGGCTGTGACCTTGCTGACCGTAACCGTTCCATCGTTCAGGTTCCGGCTCAGGGAGTCATAGATGTAGCGGGCAATGTTTTCTGAAGAGGGATTGATCCTGCTGAATGGCTTCAGGTCATTCAGAAAGCTGTGATCCAACTCTGCCAGAAGCCCGGCGGTTGCCTCCTTGACCCGTTTGAAGTCCACGAGAAGACCGTTCTGCGCAAGGTTCTTGCCTGTTACATAAACTTCGATTTTCCAATTGTGGCCATGGAGCTTTTCACACCCACCTTCATATCCCCGCAGTTGGTGGGCTGCAGCCATGTGGGTGACGATTTTGATCTCGTACAAAGACGGGCTCCCTACTGATCAGTGCTTGAACCCGGGTAGGGGTTACCGCACTCGGTGCACCTGCCGTCAATGATGATGCCTGTGCAGTTGCCGTCCGGGCACAGGATGCGATCATCGAGTTCAAAAGAATCATCTTGCTCCGGTTCTTCCTGTTCCAACGCTTGCCCGCGGTTCTCGACCAGCGGGGCGCCGCAATCCATGCAGTACCGGCTTTCGGCGGGAACATGGGCGCCGCAGGCAGGACATGCTTTTCCTAAGATTTCCTTATGACAATGAGGACATTCCATCATGGCATCAACTTTTCTTGGATGTTTTCACCTGAAACGGAGTAATCTCCTGTTTGACCCTTGTGCTCTTGCACTTGGGGCACCGAAACTTCGCCTTTTCATACTCTGAGATAGATAAAATGAGTGTGAACCTTCCACTGCACTTATTACATTTGAATTCATAGGTCGGCATGGCTCTTTCCTCCCTGTGAAAAATGGATGCTCAGCCATCATAGCCGTTTTCATTGTTTTGTCAACTGTTACCCCAAACGTATATCTTCCGAGCCTTCCACCATGATCAAAGTGGCAAATCTTCCCGTATTTCCTTCTCCGCGATAAGAGAAAAAAAGATCCCTGCGGCACCGGGTGCAGATCCCCGCAATTTCGATCTTGTCCTTTTTCAGCCCCGCTTCGAGGAGCTGCCGGCGTGTAATTTCCCAAAGGTCGAAAAAATTCTTTCGTACCATGAAGCGATCAAAATGGGGGGGGAACAAGTCCTGGTAAGATGTGAATTCCGCGCAGCAAGGTCCGAGGGATGGGCCAATGGCGGCCCTCATTTCTCCGGGGGAGCATCCCAAGGAGGTCTTCATCCGTTGAACCACTTTCCCAGGCAAATCGGCGACATTTCCTCTCCAGCCGCAATGAACGGCCCCAATGGCTTTTCTGGCCGTATCGACAAGCAAGACTGCCTGACAATCGGCCTGCTTGACCATGAGCGCGACTTCTTGCAGCGCCGTCACCATTGCGTCTGCCGGAGTTGCGGCACGTTGCAGGTTCGTATCGTCGGGGCAGACCAGCATGCGAATGTGTTCGCCGTGAACCTGAGTCATTTCCTGGAGGCTTGGGGCGCCGAAAGCTTCCCGTATTCTCTTGAGGTTGACGGCGACGAGTTTCGCTTGGTCACCCACAGTAGAGCTCGTGTTCAGGCTTTCATATGGCGGCGGGCTGCATCCGCCGAGCCTTGTGTACACGGCGTGCCTCAGCCCCTGTATCCGCGAAAGCGCCGGAAACTGCAAGAAAGGAATTTCAATAGGCGGACTCAACGGATTGGGAGGTGAAGGCAGGACTGTGGTTTTTGTCACCATGAGAAAGGAAAACGCTTGTTTTCCGCCGGCGGCAGAACGGATGGAGGCATAGGGCATCTTAGTCCTTGGTCGTGCATCCTTCTTCGAGTTCGCGCCGGTCCGTCTTTGCCGCTCCGTGAGCAGGTAGAGGCCGTCACGACACAGACCGCATTGCTTACCGCTGCTTCCTTCCGGACCTGACGGGTTTCACAACCGCCTGTCACGCGAGGTCCACCCTTTCATTAGAAGCGGCCAGGGTCGGAACCGAAGCAAAACTCTCAACAAGGACTTTCAACCCCGCATGAGCGGATTTCGGGTTACAGGGCACCGCTAGCTCCCCGCCTAGCACGACCAAGGATGACCGCTAAATGTCCACTCTGTCCTTGAGCTCTTTCCCGACCTTGAAGAACGGGAGTTTCTTTGAGGCCACATTGATGATATCGCCGGTTTTCGGATTTCTCCCTTGATACCCGTCATACTCCTTGACCTTGAAGCTGCCAAAGCCTCTAATCTCAACCCTCTCGCCTCTAATCAGGGCTTTTTCCATGTCGCCGAAAACCGTAGTAACCACTTCCTCGGCTTTCTTGAGAGCAAGATTTTCGGATTTAGCGAGTGTTTCTATAAGCTGAGATTTGTTCATGGGCCTTCTCTCCCGAGAATAATGGTTATACGTAAAGACCGCCTCTGAAACTTGCAGTAGACTGGACCTTAGTAAATCCGAAATGGCAAGTCAAGCCCTAAAGTGCAAAACCCGTCACGGGAAATGATGGAGAGAAAAATGCATGACATGTTTGAGCGCGCTTGCAGGTCAGGTGAAATCAAGATGCTTGAAATTTCCAGGAATTTGATATAAAAGCAGATAGATGGTTCTTGATCGGCAGCGGAGAGACGAGTGTGCAGACCTTGCCGGGTCCTGTGACGTGAGGGAAGGGGATCATGAGGTCAGTGATTGCAATCGACGGTCCGGCGGGCTCCGGCAAAAGCACGGTGAGCCGTCTTCTCGCAAAACACCTGGGGTATTTCTATCTCGATACCGGGGCGATGTACCGCGCCGTAGCACTTCGGTCGGCCAGGGAAGGTTTGGATATTTCGGACGAGACGGCCTTGAAGCGGCTCTGCGAAAACCTGGACCTGCAATTTCGCCTGAAAGATGGAGAGAATCGCACCTATCTTGGGAATGAAGATGTCTCGGCGGCGATAAGAAGCCCTGAGATGGACGGGCTTTCCTCACGCCTCTCCGCCCTCAAGCAGGTTCGCGAGACCATGAGGGAACTTCAGGGGAAACTGGGAAGCGAGGGGCGGGTAGTGGCCGAGGGAAGGGATATGGGCACCGTCGTTTTTCCGGAAGCGGAGTTCAAGTTCTTTCTCACCGCCGATCTCAAAATCAGAGCTGAACGGAGATACCGGGAGCGAATGATGCGGGGAGAGCCGGTAACCCTGGAGAATGTTGAAAGAGAGATGATTGAGAGGGATGAGCAGGACATGAACCGGATCCATTCCCCACTGCGCCCTGCCCATGACGCCGTCCCCATCGACACCTCTTGCCTGACTCCCGAACAGGTCATGAAGGTCATGCTGGAAAAGATTGGGAAAGGATACTCTGAAACCTAGGACTTGTGTGTAAAAAGTTGAATCTTGAAGCCGCTTTTGCTAGATATTGCAGCTTGTAGGCCGGTGAAAGGGCAGGGGGAGGAGAAAACCACAAGGGGGGTTAAAGGTTGATGGACAAACTATCAGACAAAACAGAAAGCCGTGCAGTGCTTACTCAGGGGGGCGAAGATGACAAAGTGAAAAGCGAGGCGGCCGTGGAGAGCGGGGCGGGCGGTAAAGAAGGCAGGAACTTCATGGAGCTCTACGAAGAGAGCCTAAAGACTATCCAGGAGGGCGGCCTGGTCCAGGGAGAAATTGTGCATGTGGACAAGGAGTTTGTTCTTATCGACATCGGGTACAAATCAGAAGGCCAGATTCCGATCGGAGAATTCATCGACGGCGAAGGCAAGGTTACAGCCCGGGTCGGTGACAAAGTGGATGTCCTGCTGGAAAGGAGAGAGGATGACGAGGGCATTATCATTCTTTCCAAGGAAAAGGCCGCCAAGATAAAGATATGGGATGAAATCAAGGAGATCTATGAGAAGGGAGCATCCATCAAAGGCAAGATTGTGGCCCGTGTAAAGGGGGGTATGTCTGTAGATATCGGCCTTCCTGCATTTCTGCCGGGGTCCCAAATCAATCTCAAACCCATTAAGGACTTTGACAGCTTCATCGGCACCGTTCACGAGTTCAAAATTCTCAAGTACAACAAACGCCGCTCAAACATCGTACTGTCCAGAAGAGCGATTCTTGAGTCGGAGCGTATCGCTCTAAGGGAGAAGACCCTCAATCGCCTGAAGGTGGGCGAAATCATGGAGGGAACCGTGAAAAACATCACGGAATACGGACTGTTTGTTGATCTTGGGGGGATCGACGGCCTGCTTCACATCACGGACATGTCTTGGGGCCGCGTGGGGCATCCTTCCGAACTCTACAAAGTGGGTGATCCCATCACGATCAAAGTCTTGAACTACGACCAGCAAATGGGGAGGGTGTCACTGGGTTTGAAGCAACTCAAAGCCGATCCATGGTTGAAGGCCCATGAAAAGTATTCGGTGGGGACGCGGGCGAAAGGCCGGGTGGTCAGCCTTGCGGATTATGGGGCGTTTGTGGAGGTCGAAGAAGGGATTGAAGGGCTCATTCACGTGTCTGAGATGTCTTGGACCAGAAAGATCAGGCATCCCTCACAGGTCGTCAAGGTGGGCGCGGAGGTGGAAGCCCTGGTCATGAACATCGACACGGCCAGTAAAAGGATTTCCCTCGGCCTAAAACAGACCCAGGCCAACCCGTGGGACCTTATCGGTGAGCGGTATCCGGTCGGCACGACCATTGAAGGCAGGATCAAGAATATCACCGACTTCGGGATTTTCATCGGGATAGACGAGGGTATCGACGGCCTTGTGCACATTTCCGACATCTCGTGGACGAAAAGAATCAAACATCCTTCCGAACTCTACAAGAAGGGGCAATCGGTTCAAGCGGTCGTACTCAACATCGACAAAGAAAGTGAACGCTTCTCCCTTGGGATTAAACAGCTTGCCCAGGATCCCTGGGACGAGGTGCCATATAAATACAAACCCGGCACAAGGGTTACGGGAACGGTTACGAACATCACGGATTTCGGAATATTCGTTGAGCTAGAGGAAGGGATTGAGGGCCTGATTCACGTCTCTGAACTGGCGAAGGAAAAAGGGGGGAACCCATTGAGCCGGTTTAATGTGGATGACGTAATTCAGGCAAAGGTTATAAACGTATCCAGAGGTGACAAGAAAATCGGGCTTTCCATCAAGAGGCTGGAGGAAACTGAAGAAAGAGAAATCTACAAGAGCTACACCGATGGACGAAATGGAGCGACTTCCAACCTGGGAGAGATCCTGAAGAAAGAAATGCTCGGGCGGGACACCCAAAGCTCCACGGAAGAGTCGGCTGATTCCTTCGGCGCTTCGCCCGAGGATGATGAAACGGGACACGAGTAAACGATGAAAGGAACGCAACATCCCATGCTGGTCGTTTTCGTCGTTCTCGTTACCGCAGTGCTTGTTCTGGCCGCGGTGATGACGGCGATTTTCGCTCTTGCGGGGCGCACCGGAGGGTTTTCATTGAAAGACAGGATCGGCGTCATACCCATCGAAGGCGCCATCACCAACTCGGAGACCGTGGTTTCCCAATTGGTTGAATTCACGAAAGATCGAAGAGTCAAGGCGATTATCTTGAGGGTCAATTCTCCGGGTGGAGGCGTGGCGCCTTCGCAGGAGATCTACCGCGAAATCCTGAAAACCAGAGAGAAGAAGAAGATCGTCGCTTCAATGGGTACCGTCGCTGCATCCGGGGGGTACTACGTCGCCTCGGGGGCGCACAAAATCGTTGCCAGCCCCGGAACTTTGACAGGCAGCATTGGTGTGCTCATGGAGTTTGTCAGATTCCAGGAACTAATGGAGAAAATCGGCGTGGACGTGGAAGTTCTCAAGAGCGGGGAATTCAAGGACATCGGTTCGCCCCACCGGAAACTGACGGAGCAGGAAAAAGAGATGATTCAGGCCTTGGTTTTCGATATTCAGAACCAGTTTGTGGAAGCTGTAGCTCAAGGCAGAAACCTCCCGATGGAGGAGGTGCGCGAAATCGCAGACGGCCGCATCATTTCAGGATCTCAAGGCTTGGAACTGGGACTCGTGGATCAGCTCGGAAACTTCCGGGATGCCGTGGATCTTGCCAAATCCATGGCGGGCATCAAAGGCGAAGCGAACTTGGTTTACCCCAAGAGAACAAAAGTCAGGCTTTGGGATATTCTGGCCGAGGATGCATCCAGGGCTGTTTATAGGGCTTTGAGGAATGCCATGGGTATGCAGATTGAATATCGGTGGGACGGTCTTCCTTACTAGCGGGACGACATCAGCGAAAGAGGCTCACATCCCCTTTCCCCTCGCGAATGACCACCGGGGTGTCTTCTATGAGGGAGATGACACTGGAGGGATCAGGGTAAACAACCCCGCCGTCCACGATCAGTGAGAGATGGGGCGCGTAGTTGCTTTGAATCGCAAAAGGATCGTCGTATCCTGCGCTGGTACTGATGATGGGGCGGCCAAGGCCCTTGACCATGGCAAGACAAATCCTGTTGTCAGGAACGCGGATGCCGATGGTTCTTCTCTTGGTAAGCATGATTTTGGGAACCAGTTGCGTCGCTTCCAGAACAAACGTGTAAGGGCCCGGAAGGCACCTCTTCATGGTCTTGTACGCATAATTAGACACTTGGGCGTATCGGCTGATCTCTTTGAGACTGTCACAGAGGATGGAAAAAGGTTGTTTCAGGGGGCGGTTTTTCAGCTTGTGGGTAAGCTGAATCCCCTTCTTGTTCATCAGGTCGCATCCTATTCCGTAAAAGGTGTCTGTAGGATAAGCGATCACCCCCCCCTGATCCAGCGTGTTACAAACCTTCTGAATCAGTCGTTTCTGGGGATTCTCAGGATTGATGGAGATGATCATAGTGACGCCATGTTCCCTCAATTCCGGACGTTTGTCAATACCCAATTCAGCCGAAGGTCGCCGCATTGCAAGATGGGTGACAGTTCAGCTTTTTGAAAAAACGGGAGCGTTCGGTAAAGCCGAGCTCATCCTTGTGGGGTGCGGGGGAGGAAAAAATGTCGCGAGAGGATGAATCCTTCTGATGGTGTCGGGAATGGTCTTTGCGTTTATTTTCGGCCTGGCTCTCGGCAGCTTCCTCAACGTCTGCATCTACCGTATCCCTCTCAACCAATCGATCGTCCACCCGCCGTCGGCCTGTCCCCACTGCGGGGAGCGTATCAGATTCTATGACAACCTGCCCGTGATCAGCTACCTGTTGCTCCTC
>JAWOJI010000477.1:0-7991 GCA_046481735.1 Desulfatiglandales bacterium
TTTCTTGATCGAATAGTGGCCCCTGGCTGAAACCAGGATCAGCCCTTTTGCAAAACCGTAATGTTTCAGACCCCGATCCAGACCGGCGCTTCTGACGCCTGAGAAGGCCCCGTCAGAAGGAAAAGCTTTTTCCCTTGCAACAGCAAGCGCGGTCAGGTTTGAGAGGGTTCCGTCTGAAGTGACATTGCCCAGGGCAACCTTCGGGTTCTGAATGTGTTTCTGGTAAAAGCTCTCGCTTCTGTTAAAAACGAGACGGTGGAACCATGCCACCAGTTCCCTTTCTACAAAGCTTGAAGCCTTGGCCGTTTCGATCTTTACCTGGTTCTGATTCAGAGCTGCAATGATCATCTCCAGAAGAATCATGAAGTAGGGAATCGCACTCGTCATGTGCCCGATGTAATAAGGGCTGCCGACCTTGACTGAATGGGCGATCACGTTGGTCTTGATTTCTGAGAGCACGTCCTTGATGAGATGAGGACTCTCGGGAACCGCCGTTCTGTCGAAAATCCGGCTGAGATCCGGCAGGGTGACGCTGCTGTGGATGCCTCCCTTTTCCTTGAAGAAATCATGGATCATTTCGAGGAGTTCTTGTCCGAACTCGATGAATTTGTCCGGCGAATCCGGCATGATAAAAAGCTTTCTGAGGTACTCAAGATTCGCTTTGATGATTTTGGGATCCCTATTCATGTTGCACTGTGGTCTCTGGGTGGGATATAAACCTGTCGGCTATCGGCGATCTGCGATTCGTCATTCGTTATTAATGAAACAACATCGACAAAGTCAAGGTGTTTGAGGGATGGAGTTCACATGAAAGACGCCTCCTTGGCACGTGAATGCACCCAAAGAGTGAAACGTTTACAGCGCCTGCTCCGTGAAAAAGGGATTGACGGCGCCATCCTTGTGCAAAACATGGATCTCTATTATTTAATCGGAACAGATCAAAACGGTATCCTCTGGGTGCCGGAGAAAGGAGATCCCCTTTTTCTGGTTCGAAGAAGTTATGAACGGGCGCTCCAGGACGGTCTCATCGAGCATATCGTGCCTCTCAAGAGCTTGTCCCAGGTACCCGAACGGATCACGGAACACTCCGGGGCAAAACCGACACGCATGGGACTTGAAATGGATGTTCTCCCTGCGAGGCTGTACCTTTCTTATCGGGATCTTTTTCCCCAGGTGGAGATTGTGGACATTTCCCCCCTCATTCGCTCGGTACGCATGGTCAAGTCCGGTCTGGAAATATCGCTGATCCGGGGGGCTGCGGAAATTGCAGACCGGCTCTTTATGAAAGTTCCCGAGCTTCTCAGGGAATCAGAAACGGAAATCGACCTTGCCTTGCGGGCCGAAGCCTTTTACCGGAGCCACGGCCATCCGGGAATCAGCCCCATGCGCACCTTCAACGTGCACAATGTGTACGGACACATTATGGCCGGGGCCGGCGCTGCCATGCCCAGCGCTTCACCGGGCCCCACGGGGGGAACCGGCGTCGGCCCTTTTCTCTCCCACGGTGCAGGCCATGGAAGAATCAAGCCCAATGAACCGGTCCTCTTTGACTACACCTCCAGCAGGGGAGGGTATATTTCGGATCAAAGCCGCATATACTGTCTGGGAGACCTTCCCGAGCAATTTCACAAAGCTCATTCCGTCATGATCGACGTTCAGGAAGCCGTCTCAAAAGAAGGAAAACCGGGCACAAGAGCCGGAGATCTTTATGCGCTAGCCCTTGAGATCGTGCGAAAAGCAGGTCTTTCCGAGGGCTTCATGGGATACCCCCAGCCCGTTCCCTTTGTCGGTCACGGCGTGGGCCTCGAGCTGGACGAGTGGCCTCTCATTTCCAGGGATTCGGGACACATCCTGGAAAAAGGCATGGTTATCGCGCTCGAACCCAAAATCGTCCTGCCCGGCAGAGGCGTGGTGGGGGTGGAGAACACCTTCTTGGTTCGTGAGGACGGGATGGAGAAGCTGAGCCGCTTTCCCGATGATATTGTCATCGTGTCGTAAATAGGAATGCTGGGTTGCTTCTTTTTGCCACCGACACACTCCGACAAACACGGCCCAGTAAAAAAAATCGCTTGGATGCGAGGGCTACGCCGGACATACAGTCTGCATTCTCGTCTGTGTGGGTCTGTGGCTAAATCAAACTTCCTCGGGTTCTGTGGGCTCTGCGAGATACAGTCTTTGACTACTTCTTCTTGCCGGCGGCCTGCATCAGGGCTTTGAGGAATTCGGGGTTGACGGCAAACCCCAAGGCCTGCGCTTTTTCGATGTCCTCCAAGGCCCTGTCGAAGTCCTTCCTGTGGAAATACACGACCGCCCGATTGTTCAAGGCATGGGCGTCGGTCTGATTGATTTCAAGGGCTCTACTGAAATCCGCGACGGCTTCATCATAAAGACCTTGCTCCTCATAGGCGGACCCTCTGTTCTTCAAGGCGAGGGCAAAGCCCGGCTTCAGTTCAAGAGCTTTGCTGTAATCAGCTATCGCGTCATCGAGGAGCCCTTTCTTTGCAAAGGCGAAACCCCGATTGTTATAGGCTTCGGCATACCCCGCTTGAAGTGTCGTCGCTCTATTGTAATCGGAGATGGCCTCATCCAATCGCCCCTGAGCACTGTACGAAATGCCGCGGTTGTTGAATGCTTCTGCATAGTCCCAGTTGAACTCAATGGCCTTGTTGTAATCAGCGATGGCATCGTCGATCAGGTTTTTTCCGGCGTACAGTAACCCTCGATTGTTGTAGGCCTCTGCGTAGTCCGGTTTCATTTCAATGGCTCTTCCATAGTCGGCTATGGCTTCGTCTATGCGGCCTTCTTGTTGGTGGGTATATCCGCGGTGGAACAAAACCTCGGCGGTACGGGGCGGCTCCTGTGCTCCGGCGCGCAGGCCGGGGGTGAGGGAAGCGTAGGCGCAAAACACGAGGAGGGCGCACAAGCAAAGACGGCTCGTCATTCCTGTTCTCCCAGTACAGACTTGATGACTCCAAGATATTCATTATACCCCATTCCGCCCGGTTGTGTCAAAGTCCCAAAAAGCAGGCGCTCCTGCACCCCTCCGGTGCAATTTGCTCATTGACCGGATCTTTCCTGTTGAACTATATTGAAAGAAGGCTTCAACAATGACCTGGACCATCTTTCTTGGAGAAGCGATGAAAAACAAACCTGCTGTCGCCGTTGTCGGAACCTTTGATTCAAAAGGGGAAGAGCATCTCTTTCTCAAGGAGTGCATTGAGAAAAGAGGCCTCTCCACGTTCACGCTGAATGTGGGCACCGGAAAGCCCTCCGCCTTCCCTGTGGACATAGACCTGTTCCCCAAGGTGAAAAAGAGCCTCAAAGGGAATTCCGGAAACCAGGACAAAGCCATAGAAACCGCTATTGCTCAAGCGCAGGAAGTCCTGCGGGATCGATACGAAAGAGGACAGATCTCCGGCATGATCTCCGCCGGAGGCGGAACTGGTACCCATTTGGGCACCAGCATCATGCGGGTCCTGCCCCTCGGCGTCCCCAAAGTGATGGTTTCAACCGTGGCGTCCCGTAACATGGCGAAGACGGTAGGAACAAGGGACATCACCATGATGCACAGCGTGGTCGACCTCCTCGGAGTCAACAGCATCTCGGGCATGATCCTCGAAAAGGCGGCAGGCGCCATTTGCGGGATGGTACGGAGCCAATGGAAGTCGAAAGCAAAGAAGAAACGCATCGCCCTGACCTTCTTCGGATTCATAACCAAAGGCGCAGAGGAAATCAAGCGCTCTCTGGAAGGAATGGGCTACGAGGTCATCCCCTTTCACGCAAATGGAACCGGGGGGACCGCAATGGAAGAGCTGGCTTCTGAGGGGTACTTTGACGGGATCCTGGATTTTGCCATTCATGAGCTGGCCGACGAACTGATGGGGGGGTATTGCCGTGGCATGGGCCCCCAGAGGCTCGAACCTCCTCAGGGGAATGTCCCCCGCCTTGTTGTTCCCGGTGGAATGGACTGCGCGGTGCTGGAATTCACCCGTGACAGCGTGCCTCAAGAACACAAGAACCGGAAACTCTTCTTCTACGACTTCCGCTCCGCCATCCGCCTCAACAAAAAGGAGACGACTTACCTCGCCGGTCAGGTCGCGGAAAAGCTCAGGCTCGACCCCGGCCGTGTGAAGGTGCTGATACCGAACAAGGGTTTCTCCGAAGCGGATCAGATCCATGGACCGCTTTTTGACCCGGCCATGAACAAAGTCTTTGTGAGAAAACTCAAGAAGGAGCTGAATCCCATGGTGGACATCAGGGAGGCTGACCTTCACATTAACGATCCTGCCTTTGCCCGCCTTGCCGCCGGGATGATGGACGCCATGGTGCGGGGCTTGTGACATGGGGGTGGATGCAAAGATAACAAGGGCCGGTTACGAAGAGATTTACAGAAAAGCAGAACCTTACTGGGCCACCAGGAAAAACGATCTCCACGTTCCGTGCTCCTATGATTTTGCTCATCGCCTGTTGAGTTCTCATCCCTCCGCAGACCCGGACATTGTGCTGCCCGCCGTGCTTCTCCATGATGTGGGCTGGAAAATGGTCCCTGAGGAAAAACAGCGCGACGCCTTTGGACCTCAAGTCAAGGACCGCAAGACTCAAAGGTTCCACGAAAGCGAGGGGGCAAGGATTGCCGGGAAAATCTTGGCCTCCCTCGATTACCACCGGGGGAAAACCCGGGAGATCCTCTCCATCATCAACGGCCACGATACCCGGAAAGAACCCCTGTCCCTAAACGACAAACTGGTAAAGGATTCGGACAAGCTCTGGCGGTTCACTCCCTATTGTGTGAAGATCGCTCATCGCCATTTCGGCTTTGAACTGAACGCGTACATCCTCTGGCTGGGGCAAAGGATCGAAGAGTGGTTCTTCACCGATGAAGCAAAGACCATGGCCAGGGAATCCCTGGACCAGGCGAAGAAAGAGTTAGCCGACCCGCGTTAACCGGCACGGTATGGATTTGAGGTTCGGAAAACCCGATATGGGATCCGACCCCATCATGCCTGTCAACACATTCGCGTTGGCCTCTTCCCAACCCTGGGGGAGATGCACCGTATCGGCAAGAATGCCATTGGTGATGCGGACCTTTACTCGTAGAGTGCCGAAGGTTGTGCTTGCTTCGACTCTGTCGCCCTGCGAAAGGCCATAGGAAAGAGCCGTGTCCGGATGGATTTCACACAAGGGCTCAGGGGCCATTTTCCTAAGTCTTGAAATGTACCGGAATTGCCAGTGGGTGTAGCAGAGGAGATTTCCCCCGGTGGTCAGCACCAGAGGGTAGTCTTCCGACGGTTCGGGATCCTGGAAAAACTCAGGGTCTAACGGCGAAGGATCGAATCCCAGTTCCTTCAGCATCTCAGGATACGCCTCCACCTTCCCCGAAGGGGTCTGGAAGCCCTTTTCTTCGTACTTCCTGTATTTCCTCCTCTCGTACTCGTGAATCCCTCCCTGTGCAACAAGTTCCCGGTAAGAGATGCCCAGGCCGCCGAGCATCTCGTCCACGCCCTCGGCGCAGTTCTCCCAGGGAAAGAACTCCCCATACCCCATGGAGCGCGCCAGTTCCACCCAGATCCTCTGGTCGGGCAGTCCGAAGCGGGGAGCAACCACCCGGCTTCTCGTGGTGATGCAGGAGAGGTTCTGATAGACGTTCACCCGGTGTTCGTCCCTTTCGAGGAAAGTGCACGCAGGCAAGATCACATGGGCATGGCGCGAATCAGGAGACCGCACCACGTCGATGACCATGAGAAACTCCAAAGCCCGAAGGGCGGCTTCCGTGCGCCCGCTCTCCGGCCACTCCAGGGACGGATTGCCGCCCGTAATCACCATGCCCTTGATGGGATGAGGCTTTCCCTCAAGGATGGCCTCCGGGAGGCTCAGAGCGTGGGCTTCTTTTCTTGTCCGACAGAAGACAGGGAATTTTTCACTTCCCAAAGGCGCATTATGCGGTTCGGGAAGAGGCGCCGTTATGTCTTTCAGTTTCGGCCTCGGTGTAAAGAGATCCCCACCGGGAACATCCAGATTCCCGCTGATCGCCTTGAGCAGTGCGAGCAACCGCATGGTACTTACGCCATGGCCGTGGTGCTCCAGGCCGTTGCCCGTGAACACGCTTGCGGGTTTTGTAGCCCCATAAACACGGGCCAGGAACCGCACGGTCTCAGGGGGTATCCCCGTCACCCGATAACCTCTCTCAGGGGAGAAGGCCCGATCTTTCACGGCTTCGCGGAAATCGTGAAACCCGAGGACCCATTTCTCCGCAAAGGCTCGATCCCAGAGCCTCTCATGGAAAATGACGTTCAGCATGTTCAGAATCAGCACTGCATCCGTTCCGGGTCTCACAGCGACATGGAGGTGGGCTTTCCTCGAAGATTCGGTCTCCCTGGGGTCCACAACTATGAGTTGTGCGCCCCGCTTTTTCAGCTTTTCGATTTCCGCCGGGGGATAAGGTTCGTGGGAAACCAGGGGGTTTGCGCCCCACACGATGAGCAAGCGGGTGTTCGGAATATCCGGCTTGGTCAAGCCGCCGAAGGTGAGGGTCTCGGCAATGGTCCGAGCCGTGTTGCAGATGGACCCCACGCCGCAGAAATTGGGAGTGCCGTACACATTGGCAAAGCGTTTGATGTAGTTTCGAATTTCTTGGTGCCCAACGCCCTCGCCGTAGTAGAGGGCGAGGCTTTGAGGACCGTAGGCTTCCCTGAGATGAAGCATCTTCTCGGAAGCATAAGCCAGAGCGGTCTCCCAGGAGGCTTCCACGAATCCGCCCTTCCTCAGTATCATGGGGGTCTTCAGACGTGAAGGGGAGTTAAAGAAATCCAGGGCGGACCGGCCTTTTGCGCACAGCCATCCCCTGTTGAAGGGATGCTTTCGGGAACCCTCGACAGCCACGGGAATTCCATTTTCCACCGTGACAACCATCCCGCAACCGTGGTCGCACATGCGGCAGAGGGTCGTCACTTTCCGGGTCTTAGAAGCGAGCGTCATGGTTTTCTGGAATAATTGTAAAGGATCGGGCGGTTCACCTCGACACCGAAGGTTTTGAAATAGGGGTGGCATTTGGAAAGCAGCATAAAGACGATCGGTTTGGGAAGAGCCTCTTTCTCTTCATCCAGGGTGTCGAAATTTCCGCCGCCCTTGGAAATGAAAAGGTCGGCTTTGCCCATCCATTCCTTCACCGTTTCGGAACATCGATTGAGGATAGTGCCCGGCACGGGCCCCTGAATCCCGTTTTCAATCACCATCGCGACTCCGTCCATGCCCACGGCTTGCGCTTCCTTCCACGTCACATCGTTCATGGCCGGCACGCTCTTGACCACCAGAACGAATTGGATGTCCAGAAGCCCTTTCACCGTTTCCATGAAGAGCCTGTCCAACACGACTTCACCGCAATTGTCCGCAAAATACAGAACGCGCTTGCTGCCCCTCAGGTTGTCCTCGAACCGCTTGTATTCCCCCTGATCGAGAGGGAAATCGAGCTTGTCCCTGATCGATCTCTCGATGTCCGCCGTGTTCTGGGGCACCATGAAGTCGATGGCGTTTCCGAGAATGGCCAGCTTCGCGGCGGTGTAAAGGGGGTTCCTGGAGCTTTCCACCCATGATTTGAGCTGGGGGTAAAGAGCTTCCACGACCCTGTTCTGGCGATCCTTTTCAGAAGCAAAGGGGTCTGCGTCGTTCAAGGTGCGGTGGATCTTCTTCATCACATCTTCGATGACATGTACGCTCGTCGTGTCCCAGGAGCGGCCTTGCAGAGAGGGGATTTCCAGGATCTCTGTGTAAAGGCTTTTGACCGTGTCCTCGTCAAGTGACAGTCGTCGCAGCACGGAAATGGACATGTTCAATACACAGGGAATGCAGTCCGGTTTGAGAAGCATGAAAGAATGCCCTTCAGCACATCATATCTCGTAATACTTGCAGCTTGCTTAACCTGCTTGTCAACAGGAAAGTAACGCCATGATCGCCAAGAAGGCAGAAAAGAAGAGCTCTTCCATTCAAAAAATGGT
>JAWOJI010000492.1:0-5718 GCA_046481735.1 Desulfatiglandales bacterium
GTATGGTTTAAGGGTCAAGATGTCACCGGTAAGGAACCTTATCTTCTCGTGAGAATGGGTATCGGCTACGTGCCTGACAACCGCAGGATCTTTGCCGATCTCACGGTGGGGGAGAACTTGGAGATTGCGGCGAGAACGGCGCCGGGAAGAGAGCACTGGAATAAGAGCAGGGTTCACGAGCTCTTCCCGCCCCTTTCCAGACTGGAAACCCGGAGAGGCGGACTTCTGAGCGGCGGAGAGCAGAAAATGCTTGCCATTGCCAGGGCGCTGATGGGAAACCCGAACTTTTTGTTGCTCGATGAACCCACGGAAGGGATAGCGCCGGTTCTGGTTCAGGCTTTCGGACAGACGATTGAACGACTCAAGGAAATCGGGCTGACTGTTCTCCTGGCGGAGCAGAACATAAAGTTCACCACGAAGTTTAGTGATTTCGGCTATATCATTGATAACGGGCGAATTTGTTATGAAGGTTCGCTGAAGGAGCTCATGGAGAACGAAGATGTTCGCCGGACCTGTGGAATATGAGAACAGTTCGGCAACCCTGGTTCTCAGGCCAGGTCAGGGAAAGCCGGCTTTGGAGATCAAACCCTTTGGACCCGGGTTCTTAGAATCAAGCGCGGAGTGTGGAAGGAGTTCAAATCACTTCTTGTGATTCGAGCACTTGGCGATCAGCGTGTTGCGGTGAACGCCAAGAATCATGGCCGCTTTGGACTTGTTCCCGTCCACACTTTCCAGGACCTCGTTGATGTACTGCTGTTCGAAGAGAGCAACGGCCTCTTTTAGGGGCAAATCTCTGTGCATGGGCCTCATGGGTCTGAGAAAGGAAACATCCTGCCGGTGAATCACGGTGTTCTTGGTGACCGTGAAACACCGCTCCACGAGATTCTGCAACTCCCTCACGTTTCCCGGCCAATCATATTCCTGGAGAATCTGGAGCGCTCCCTTTGAGAAGAATTTGCCTGGTTTACCCGCCCGCGTTGCATTCAGTGACAGAAAATGATCGACCAGCAGGGGAATGTCCTTTTTCCTTTCTCTGAGGGGAGGAAGCAATATGGGGAAAACGTTCAGCCTGTAGAAAAGATCTTCACGGAATTTTCCTTCCCTGATCAGATTCCTGAGATCTTTGTTGCATGACGCCACAAAACGGACGTCGATTTTGATCACCTTGGTAGAGCCTATTCTTTCAAATTCTTTTTCCTGTATGATCCTGAGAAGCTTTGCCTGCATGCCGATTTCGAGAGTGTCGATATCATCCAGAAAAACAGTTCCTTTGTCGGCAAGTTCCAGCTTCCCCGTCGTCGTTCGTGTGGCGCCGGTAAAGGCTCCTTTCTGGTGGCCGAAAAGTTCGCTTTCCATCAGGGTCTGGGGGATGGCCGCACACGGGATGACGACAAAAGGTCGATCCTTTCTGGGACTGAGCCTGTGAACGGCTCTTGCCACCAACTCCTTGCCCGTGCCGCTCTCGCCCTGAATCAGGGCAGCTCCGTCGCTGTCGGCGATAATGGAAATGAGATCAAAGATCTTCTTCATTTCTTCATCTTCGCCCACCATTTCCTCAAAAGGCTGAAAGCGCGCCAGCTCGGTTTTCAGAAAAGTGACCTCTCTCACGAGATTGTGCTTTTCCAGGGCGCGGTTTATGATATTGATGACGTCTTCGACCAGGAAGGGCTTGATGATGTACTCGTAGGCGCCCAGCTTGATGGCCCTGACCGCAGTCTGGATTTCCTTGACCGCCGTGACCATGATAACTTCAGGGCCCGGATCAATCGCTTTGAGTTCTTGAAGGAGATCAAGCCCGTTGACGTCGGGGAGAAGGATATCCAGCAGGATGAGGTCAACGCTGTTCCTGGTCAAAAGATCGACTGCAGCCATCCCATCCTCGGCAAGCAGGACATTGAAGTGATCCTTGAGAACCATTTTGAAAGACTGTCTGATTCCCGGTTCATCATCAACAACAAGAACAGTCGCGGATTTAACCATTCTCTTGCCTCTTACCGAATGATCGCGAGGATGCAACCGTGATGAGGGCTCAATTGTAAGAAGCGACGAAGAACATCGTTCCGGCGCGAGGACCGCGAGCGCGCCTTTTTGTGCTGCTGAGGATAGGTGCGGATCGTTTCCAAACACCATGCCTTTTGCCTGAAAAAGAGGTCGTTGATCTTTAAAACCCTGACTTTACACTTTTTCCAAATTCCACTACAATGAGGCAAAAATGCACGAGACGGCAACGGTGAAGGCGAGAAAAGAACGCTGAGGCGCATATAACCATAGTCGTTTGCTTAAGTCAAGCCTTCAGAAAGGAACGGTCCTAAGAAACATTCACCATCAATCCCAGACTCGCCATCCAATGGAAAAAGAAGTCAATTGCACCAATTCAAGAGCTGTTCTCGACTACCTCAGAGAGCACCTCAGGGGCGGCCACTCCAACCTTCTGCACGACCTGGCGCCGGAAATTGAGGCGTCCGGCGACCCGGAAAGCTTCCTGAGTGATCCAAACAACTGGATATCCTCCAAGGTTGCATCCGAACTGTACCAAAGAGCCAGTGTCGAGCTCAATGATCCGAGTGTAGCTTACAAGATCGCGAAATTCGCAATTGAGAAGAAATCCTACGGATATGCACAGAGGATTATTGTCAAGGCCTTTGGTTCGGTGGAGAAGGCTCTCAGAAATCTTCAGAAGCTCAATGACAAGTGGAACCGCAACAAGCGAGTGGAAGTCGTTGAAATGGGGAACAGCCGGGCCGTGGTTCGCCTCCACTGGGACTTCAATATGGGTGTGTCCAAGCATCTTTGCCTCATGAATCAGGGCGCCTATACTTTCTTGCCGCTCATATGGGGAGGGCGCCCCCTTATACTTCATGAAGCGTGCTGCCAATTTGAAGGGTCTCCTTACTGCGAATTTCGACTCAGTTGGCCTGCAAAGAGGAAACTGGGGAATGTATTGCGAAGCTTTTTCGTCTCCAAGTCCGTGCTCATGGAAACCATTGAGGAGATGGAGTCGGACAAAAAGGTCATTGAGACCAAGTATGGAGAGGTGAACCGACTCAACCTTGAACTTGAGCGCAAAGTCAAGCAACTGGAAGCCATCCAGGAGACGGGGAAAGCCATACTCTCCGTTCTGGATTTGGACCAGCTGCTTGCCGTCATCATGAATCTTCTCTCCAGCGTGTGCCGCATCAATCGGGCCATCGTGATGCTTGTCAATGACAAAACCAACCACCTTGAATACCTGCATGGTCTGGGCTTTGACGACTCTGCGCACCCTATGATTAAGGATTACAGGGTTCCACTCCACAGGGTGAGCAATCTGCTTGTAAGGGTAACGAATACGGGTCATGCCGAGTATATTCCTGAGGTGAAAAGTTCACCGCTCAGAAAGGGCAACATCCTCCTCGTAGAGGGCAAGCCCGCATCGGTTTTCGTTGTTCCCCTGATTACAAGATCCAGGGTGATTGGAGTTATCGCGACCGATGCAACGGACGGAAATGGAGTGCCGGAAGAAACCCGTGAAACCCTCAAGATCTTCGCCCCTCAAATCGCGATTGCCATTGAGAACGCCAGGTTGTACAGAGACATCCGGGAAAAAATGGACGATCTGAAGCGTTCTCAGGCCCTCCTCAGCAGGGCCGAGAAATTCTCTTTCTTGGGCAATCTTGCGGCAAGGCTCGCCCATGAAATCAAGAACCCTCTTACGGCGATAGGGACCTTTATCCAACTCCTGCCCACCAGGTATGAAGACGAGGAATTCAGAAAGGAATTTTACAATATCGCCGTGGAAGAAACCATGAGAGTGAACAACCTCATCACCGAACTTCTTGACCTGGTCAAGCCCAGGGAAGCAAATTTCACATGTGGGGAGCTTCACGAACTCATTAACAGAATGGTGCTCCTTGTCTCACCCCAGAGCAAAGCCAAGAACATCAGCATCGCCTGTGCTTTTGACAGAACGCTCGGGCCGGTCTGGATGGATTCGGAAAAGATGAAGCAGATCATCCTGAACCTGCTTTCCAATGCCGTAGAGTTCAGCCCCAGAGGCGGGCGTATTGAGGTGGAGACACGAAAAGCCGCCGGCGAGCGTGGCGTGGATGCCTTTGGAATTGAAATCAGGGACAACGGCCCGGGAATCCCCGAGGCCGATCTGAACCGTATTTTCGAACCTTACTTCACAACCAAGCACAGGAGCAGCATGCACAGCGGGACGGGCCTGGGTCTTTTCATCACCTACCAGCTCGTTCAGGATCACCGTGGAACCATCGAGGTCAAGAGCAAAATCAACGAAGGGACGGTTTTTTATCTAACCTTTCCGAATTCCCCCGTGCCGTCGGATATAGAAAAGCGGCAGGGTAAAGGCGAATATGAAAATTGATGAAATCAGGGTTCACCCCATCTGCCTTCCCTTTCGCGTTGATTTTTCCCATTCCCGCAGAAAAGGGTCTTTTTCCGAAAACATTGTCGTGGAAGTCATCTCAGAGGGCGGAAAGATCAAAGGGTATGGCGAAGGAGCTCCCAGAGCTTATGTGACGGGGGAGTCCCGTGCGACCGCGCCGGCAAGCATCCGATACCTCGTGAACCGTGGTGATTTCCCATGGGATCTTCACCACGTTTCCCAGATATGGGCCTTTGTCGACGGCCTTCCCGACATGAAGGAACATAACGCCTCACTATGCGCTTTGGAGATGGCGTTGCTCGATGGGTTGGCAAAGGCAGAGCATCGCGCAGTGAGGGGGTATTTCTCGTCCGGGTTCGAAACAGATCAGATTTTCTACGGCGCAGTCCTTCCCCTGGGCAAGAAGGAGAGAATCGAGGAAATGAGCCGGATTGTCCGGGATTTGGGAATACGCCGGGTAAAGGTGAAGTTGGGCTGTGATCTTGAAGAAAGCAGGGGAATCCTGGAAGGAGTCCGGCAGGTATTCAACGGCGCTTGCGAGACAAAAGCGGACGCCAACGGCGCATGGGACCTCAAGACTGCCCTTGAGCATATGTCTCTCCTGAATCAACATGGGGTTTCCATCATCGAGCAGCCCATGAAGCCGAGGGACCCGGATTTGCCCCGATTCTCCAAGGAAGCGAGGCGCCAAGGGTTTAGACTCATGGCCGATGAATCAGCCTGCTCCAGGGAGGACACAGTAAGAGTGCTCTCAGAGAGCCACTTCGACCTGATAAACGTCCGCCTGTCCAAGTGTGGAGGTTTTCGCAGATCTCTTGGGATTGTGGAGCTGTTGAGATCTCGCCGGATGCCTTTTCAAATCGCCTGTCAGCTCGGTGAATCGGGGCTTCTTTCCGCGGCTGGAAGAATTCTCAGCCTTCTTTGCAAGGATGCGCTCTACCATGACGGCTCCTACGACCGATATCTGCTGCGGGAAAACATCACGAAAGAGGATGTGACTTTCGGCTATGGAGGGAGAGCAGGGCCTCTTCCCGGCGCCGGGTTAGGGGTAGAAGTCGATCCTGCAAGCCTGGAGCGCCTGAGAGACTCGGCGGCGCCGCTTTCAATGACGACCCCACAGAGAGTCCCAAAGTCTCTCTGATGCTTCACCCCCCTCACGCCGGTCTTCCCTTTGGGATTGCAGGATAGAGCAGGATAAGTGGACACTCTTCACAGAGACGAACCAGCGGGAACTTTCGGGGATACGAATGGTTAGAGCCTGGGCTGTTTTCATCCTGGCTTCACTCGCGTTTTTCCTTTCACAGTTTTATCGGGCCGCCAACGCCGTGATA
>JAWOJI010000173.1:0-2600 GCA_046481735.1 Desulfatiglandales bacterium
AACCTGCAAAATGGCTCTTCCCCCCAAACAAGCACGCATGAAATCAAGAAAATCTCCACTCAGTTGCGCCCTTTCGAGCCTTAAAAAATTCCGTGAAAAAACGGCCTGAGAAGTAGAGAAGGAGAAAGATACCTGCAAGCAGGCCCAAAGGACGATCTTCGCCGAGCCTTCTGTCCGTGAGGTAGAGAATCACAAGAACCCCGAGACCCAGGAGAGGCTCGTAAACCTGGCTGGGGTGACGCGCAGGCGCCTGGTCGAGAGGCAGGCCATGGTCGTACAGGGATCTCGGAAATTTCACGGCCCAGGGGAGATCCGTCTGCCGGCCCACCACTTCGCTGTTCAGAAAGTTCCCGATCCGAACGGAAACCGCACCGATCGCTGCGGACATGGAGAATCGGTCCATCGCCTCGGCCAGCGGAAGCCCTTCCCGCCGGGCAAAATACACGAGGGCTGCGATCAGGCCGGCAGCCGCGCCGTGGCTTGCAAGACCTCCCTCCCAGAGGTAAAGCACCCGTAAAGGGTTTTCCAGGAAAATGCCCGGCTCATAGAAAAGAACGTGGCCAAGCCTTGCCCCCAGCACCACCGCCAGCAGACCGAGGAGAGCGAAACGCTCCGCCGTTGCCTCAGAGTGCCCGCCCCTGAGCATCTGCCAGCGCCACACGTAGAAACCGCCAAGCATCATGGCTACGAAAATCAAGGCATAGTAGCGGATTTCGAACGGGCCTGCCTTGAACAGGATCGGCGAAACATCCCAGATCAGCAAAAGGCGCCTCCTTTTTGCGGCAGGCTGAAGCACAACCCGGCCCGCGGAGCAAACGGCATCAGGGGACTTCCTAAAACACTTTATAGCGCAATTCTCCAAGGGGGACAACCACCCTCCTGATCCGCCTTTCGGTTGTCCATAAAACCTGCACTGTTCCTGAATCGCAACAATCCAGGGTTCCCGGACATTGACACAAGCCACGGGTGTCCCCACTTTATGTAATAATTGCAGAATTTGACTGCTGTGCTTTGGGCTCCCCTGATATAGGGTGCAGATGAATTTTTTAATCATTGTCCTTGCGCTGTCGGTCTTGCCGGCCTGTTGTGGCTCCCTTGGCAGAGCGGGCGATCGTTCCTCCGAGCCAATCCCTGTGTCGTCTCCTTCGGCGCCAACGGGAGCGGCGATTGTCGTTTTCGAGAAAGGGGTGTCTCTTGAAAGCGCCCGGGCCATTGTGGAAGCACACTCCATGACCATTGCTCGGCGGCATGAGGCTCTTCACAAACATTCGGATCAGGTGTTTTTTCACCTCATCTCGGATACCCTGACTTCTGAAGAGATGGTCCGGCGCCTCGAAAAGGATCCCCGGGTGCACAGTGTAAAGGAGGATTTTGACCGTTCGCTGATGCCTGATCGGCATCGGGAGGGAATAGATTGAAAGTGTCTCATTAGACTTCAACTCCAATTGCTCCACGAGGATGCATCTATGTTTTCATCAACCCCGCAAAGGATTTTGCAGTGCCCCTTCTCAGTCTTTCTGGTTATCCTGGTTTTTCTTCCCGTTTTTTGCATGGCCGAGCCCGGTTCCGAGAACGGTGAACCGCGCCAGGACGAGCCTGGGCAGGAACGCTCGGACTTGTACATCATTCGTTTCGACCAACCCTGTCTCCTGGAAGTTCTTCGTGATCGAGGCCGGCCTCCGTCATTTGAGAGAAAGGCGATGGGGCGCGGCAAACCCGATGTTCGAGCTCCCGAAGCCATGGAACACCTGGACCGGATAAAAAAGCAGCACAAGGAGTTCGAATTCAGAGCCCGGCAGGCTCTGTCCCGAAGGCTCGACATTCGCTACTCCTACACTCACGCGTTCAACGGTCTTGCCGTGACACTGGGCCCTGGAGAAGCGGATCTCCTTCTAAATCTGCCCGGGGTGCTCGAGGTGTATCCTGAAATCACCCGCTTCCCTCTCACCGATGCGGGCCCGGCCTGGGTGGGCGCCCCGGAGTTGTGGAGCGGCGCCGGAACGGCCGGTGGGATCGGCAGTCGGGGCGAAGGCATCGTCATCGCCATTTTAGACACGGGCATTCATCCGGAACACCCGTCCTTCGCAGAGATCGACGGCGATTCGTACGTGCATGCCAACCCCAAGGAGAGGCGCTTCGGGGTCTGCGATGAAAGCGACATCCTGCTCTTTAATCCGGCCTTTCCGTGCAATGACAAACTGATTGGGGCCTGGTCCTTCGTGGACACGGTCATCGATACCGACAGCCCGAGGGACTCGAACGGCCACGGCACTCACGTCGCTGCCACCGCCGCAGGAAACGCTCTGGTGACGGACACGCTCAATCCCACCCAGTTCGGGGTTTCCCTTTCCGGGGCGGCGCCCCGGGCCAACATCATCGTGTATGACGTATGTGTTTCGGATTGCCCGGAATCGGCTACCCTGGCGGCGATCGACCAGGCGGTCGCCGACCGCGTGGACGTGATCAATTTCTCCGTCGGAGGTCCCTCCGTGGACCCGTGGACCGATCCGACCTCCCTGCCCTTTCTGGCTGCGCGGGAGTCCGGCATTTTCGTGTCCGTCGCAGCAGGCAACAGCGGGCCTTCACAGGGAAGCATCAAC
>JAWOJI010000030.1:0-7050 GCA_046481735.1 Desulfatiglandales bacterium
GGCAAGATTTACAAGAAAGGCCTAAAAGATCGTCCGTAGTCCATTGCACGTTGTCAGCCGACTACTGACTACTGACCACTGACCAATGATCGTTGTCCATTGTCCGTCGTCCGTAGTTTGTTGTCCGTAGTTAAAAGACTACTGACAAGTGACCACTGACCACTGACAAATGACCAATGACAAATGACCAATGACAAATGACAACTGACCAATCCTTCAAAGTCCCAGCTTTCCGGGGTTGAGGATGTTCCTGGGATCAAGGAGGTGCTTCAAGGAGCGCATGAGGTCCATCGCCACCGGGTCGTGTTCCAGAGTCATGAATGGGGCTTTTGCCAGCCCGATTCCGTGCTCGCCGCTAAGCGTTCCACCGAGGCTGCAGGTGAGGCGGAAAATTTTTTCCACGGCTTCCTGAACCCTGCGAACCTGATCCGGGTCCGAACGGTCGAACATGATCCTGGGGTGGAGATTTCCATCCCCTGCATGGCCAAAAATGACGAAGGGCAGGTCATAGGCCTCGACAATGGCGGCAACGCCGGTGAGCAGGTCAGGCACCTTCGAAACAGGAATGGTGACATCTTCAGACACGTTGTTCGTTCGGAGTTTGGCGGCAGCGCTTCCCACGGCCTTCCGGGCTCGCCACAAGCCCTCCGCTTCTTCTGCAGAGTCGGCCCGCTGGATTACGGCGGCTGCGTTTTTTTTGAAGCACCGGATGACTACGTCCATCTGATAGGCGCTCTCGCCCTCCGTGTAGCCGTCCGTCTCGACAAGGACCATGGCCCGTCCCTCAGGCAAGGGAATGTCGGCCCTCTCCCTCAGAACCAGCACAGCGTGGGAGTCCAGCACTTCGAGCACGCTTGGGACGATGCCGGAGTGCATGATGTCGCTCACGGCCTGACCGGCATCCCTCAAGTTGTGGAACATGGCACAGGCCGTGGTGCACGCAAGAGGTCTGGGGCTGATCTTGAGGGTGATCTCCGTGATGATTCCGAGAGTGCCTTCCGAGCCCACGAAAAGGCGTGTGAGATCATATCCTGAGGCGGATTTGACGCAGCCTGAGCCGGTGCGCAGAACTTTCCCCCCCGGCAGCACCACTTCGAGCCCCAGAACGTAGTCTCGAGTCACCCCGTACTTGGCCCCTCGAATTCCCCCTGCATTGGTGGCCGCATTGCCGCCGATGGTGCAGACTTTGCCGCTGGCAGGATCCGGGGGAAAGAAGAAGCCTGTGGGTGCAAGGGTTTTTTCAAGATCCGCGTACACGACTCCCGGCTGAACCACCGCCAGTCGGTCTTGGATCCGGATGTCCAGAATCCTGTTCATGCGACAGAGATCAAGCACCAGCCCTCCTGAGGCAGGAACGGCGGCTCCTGTGAGGCTTGTGCCTGCGCCCCTGGGAATGACAGGAAAACCATGTTCGTTCGCGAGCTTCAAAATCTGCGACACCTGATCGGCGTGGACGACCCACAGGGCGGCTTCCGGCCTGTGGCAGTGATCGGAGGCGTCATAGGAGTATGAGACCAGGTCGATGAGCCGCTCCGTGTAGTTTTCTTCTCCGACGATTTGCTTCAGTGCTCTCTTGATCGTTTGATCCACGGCAGAGTTCTCCCGAAGAAAGTGCCTAAAGTGCGTGAGGGAAAAAAGTGTTCAGCGTTCAGCGTTCAGAGTTCAGGTCCGGACATGAAACCCTTTTCTCTCGGCTACCTGCTCTAATCCGCGAGTCTCTGAATCTTGCCGACCGCTGTTTGCTGATTGCTCAAACTTGATGATCTCGTAAGAAGTCGAGAATTTCGTATTTGTCATTTCTACCTTAGGGAGAAATCCAATCTTTTCATTTGGTTGTTTCCGCAAGATTTCTCGCTTCCCTCGAAATGACATAAAAATGGGACTTCTTACGAACGCATCAATCTTGAACCTGCGAGCCTTTGAACCCTGAACGCTGAACCCTTGAACCCTTGAACCTTGAACCCTTGAACCCTGAACGCTGCAAGCTGAGGCCGTCAGAGACGGCCGACAATCGGCAGGGTTAAGAGGGCATGAGGAACAATCAGCACGTCCAGGTCTCTGCGCCCCAAAATGGCGGCAGCCTTTTCAAAAGCCGCATCCATGTCCGGTGCTGGAATCATCTTGGCCTGCCGGACGATCTCCGGGACTTCCGAGCCGACCACAATCACCTGATTTTTCTCAAGCACCTTTGCCATGATGAAAGCCCGCTGGGCTCCAGGGGGATAGCCCGTACTCCGCAATTCGGCAAGCAGAGAAGACATGCTCTTTGCAGATCTGAGGGTTTCGAAAAACCGGCGCTCTCCCGGCCCATCGCCGGCGCCCTCGGGCATGGGTGAAGGCAGGATGAAGACTCCTCCCTCTTTGACCACACAGGTAGGGGCAAAATAAAGGTAGCTCACAGCCCGGCTTGCCTGGTAAAGGTTTACATCTTTCGGATATCCCACGCCCGCCACGGCGACGTCGTACTGCCGGGAAATAGGAACTTCGAAAACGGTCCTGGCGATCTCCACGCATCTGTCAAAAGCGCCCTCGGTTTCGCCTGCGAACACGGCAATGGGTCTTTTCTCCTCATCCTGAACCACATTGATTACAAAACGCAGTCCTGCCAGGCGAGCCGCCTCCTCCAAGGCACGGCGAAAGGGATTGCCCAACGTCTTGCCAAGGCGCGTTCCCGGGTGATCCACCATCTCCGGTCCATGAGTGAACCTGATCAAAGGTTCTCCGCCGGCGCCAATAGCCACGGTCTTGCCCCCTCCGGAGTACCCCGCATACTGGTGGGGTTCCACAATGCCCGTAGCCATCAAGAAGTCCGCTTCAAAGGCCAAACGATTCACGGACAAGGGAATGCCGTTTTCAGTTTTGCCCAGGTCAAAAAGGACATGGGGGTCCCTGGCATCGTGGTCCATGATTCTGTAATGTTTGACCACGTCTTGCCCTAGTTTCACTGCCTTTTCTTCGGCCGTGCTCGGTCGATGCATGCCGGTGCCACAGAGAAGCGTGATCGCTTCCCGGGGCACACCCGCCGATTCGACTTCTTTGAGCAAAGCCGGCACGAGGACATGGTCCGGGCTCGACCGGGTCATGTCTGTGAAAACAATGCAAACCCGGTCCCCTGCTTTGACCATTTCCCGGATGGGCCGCGATCCAACGGGATTCGCGAGGGCTTTTCGAACGGCTTTCTCAAGGTCGGGAAGAGGGTCCGCCTTGCGGCTGTTTACAACGTCCGCCCTCATTTGATCAGGCAAAGCAAATTCAAGACATGTTTTCCCATATGGGATGCGGTACATCGATTATTGTCCCCCTCCACCTCAGACTGTCGGCTTCAGCCGGCATCGACTGAGTCCATTATTCCATATGCGGGGGAAGAATGTCCACTGGATCCGCTCCGCCCAATGGTTTCATAAGGAACAGGCACCCACCTGTGCGAAGCTGCTTTTCGCGGTTAAAATAGGGGCTGTCATTTTTTTTTTCAAATGCCCGGAAATGTGATAAGTACGTTGAAGCGGCTCTCCGCACATCCGAGGAGCGCCGCAATTCATTTGTTTGAACAAGGAGCGATCAGGGAAAATGACTGAAGAGTTTAAGAATGAAGAAAGCGAAGACTTCGCGAAACTTTTTGAATCCTTCACTCCCGGTACGGGCGAACGACTTCGGGTGGGAGACAGGATCAAAGGCCCAATCATTGCCATTGGAAAGGACAGCGTTTTTGTCGACACGGGCACAAAAATCGACGGGGTTGTCGACTCCTCTGAACTGCTCGACGAGGCCGGCAACTTGCCCTGCCATGTGGGGGATGCCCTGGAGCTTTACGTAGTGTCCGTTCGCGGAGACGAGGTGAAGCTCTCAAAGGCTGTTTCAGGGATGGGGGGCGCTCGTGCGCTCTCAGACGCCTATGAAAATGCTATTCCCGTCGAGGGAAAGGTCAAGGGACAGGTCAAAGGGGGCTTCCATGTGGAGGTGATGCAAAAAAGAGCCTTTTGTCCTGTGAGCCAAATGGAGATGCGGTTCACGGAGAATCCGGAAGAGCACGTGGGGAAAACCTATCATTTCCTGATCTCCCAGTTCGAGGAAGGGGGCAGGAACATCGTTCTTTCCCGGAGGGAACTCCTGAGAAAGGAACATGAAAAAGAGGTGAAGAAGTTCTTTGAAACCTTACAAATCGGTTCCGATATCCCCGGAAAAGTGACCCGCCTCACCCCCTACGGCGCTTTCGTGGAGATTTTTCCAAACCTGGAGGGAATGGTCCACATTTCCGAGCTTAGCTGGTCCAGGGTTGAAAAGCCGGGAGACGTCGTTCAAGTGGACGACCCGGTCATGGTGAGGGTGATGAGTGTAGAACACGGGGGGAAATCGGATCAGCCGAGAATTTCCCTATCCATGAAACTCGTGACAGGAGATCCCTGGTTGCAGGCGGATGGAAAGTTCCAGATCGGTGAAAAAATCAAGGGAAAGGTTGTCCGTTGCACGAAGTTCGGCGCTTTTGTGGAAATCGCCCCCGGGATCGAGGGGCTTGTTCACATCAGCGAAATGAGCTACAGAAAAAGAGTGGTCAGGGCCGAAGATGTGGCCAACCCGGGCGACGTGGTCCACGTGGTGGTCAAGGAGGTGGATCTGCCGAAGAAGAGAATTTCATTGAGCATGAAGGATGCAGAGGGGGACCCCTGGATGGAGGTGGATGAAAAGTACCGGATCGGGCAGGCCGTAGAGGGAACCCTGGAAAAGAAGGAAAAGTTCGGTTATTTCATCGCCATCGAGCCGGGTATTACGGGGCTTTTGCCCGCATCGAAGATCAAGGCCGCAGAAAAGCCCTCGACTCTTGAGCAACTCAAGCCCGGTGATCCTGTCCGGGTGGTCATCGAGGAGATTCAGCCAAGGGAGAGAAGAATGAGCCTGGGGACAGGGGATTCCGTGGCAGAAGATGATTGGAAGAAATTCTCGAAGCAGGGGGGCAAGTCCTCCACGCTTCTTGGGGAGAAGCTGATGAAGGCCATGGAGGAGAAAAAGAGTCACACCGACTAGGTTCTGCGCCGGTTTGCCCAGTGGCAATCCACGGGACGGAACAGGTGAAACTTGAAAAGGAGTATTGCAATATGCGCGTGCTCTCGGGCATTCAGCCTTCCGGGGATTTACACATCGGGAACTACTTCGGCATGATGAAGCCCATGATTGAGTATCAGGAGACCTCCGAGCTTTACTGCTTTATCGTGAACTACCATGCCATGACTTCGGTTCTCGACGGCAAAAAGCTTGCTGCCGGAACACTGGAGGCGGCCACGGACTTCCTTGCGCTCGGCTTGGATCCTCAGAAAGCCATATTCTGGGTGCAGTCGGATGTGCCCGAAGTCACCGAGCTGACCTGGATTCTCAACAACTTCACGCCCGTGGGGCTTCTCCTCAGAAGCCATTCTTACAAGGACAAGATCCAGCAAGGAATCGCCCCGAATCACGGACTGCTTTCCTACCCGGTTCTCATGGCCTCAGACATCCTCCTCTACCAGGGTGAACGGGTGCCTGTCGGCAAAGATCAACAGCAGCACCTTGAGATCACCCGCGATGTTGCCCTCAAATTCAACGCCACCTTTGGAGAAACCTTTGTGGTCCCGGAAGCGGAGATCAACCCCAACATCCCACTGGTTGTCGGGATGGATGGACGCAAGATGAGCAAGTCCTACGGCAACACCTTGGAGATATTCTGTGACGAAAAAACCTTGCGGGACAAGGTGGCGCGCATCGTAACCGACGCCACACCCGTCGCAGACCCCAAAGACCCGGACCGGTGCAATCTCTTTATCACTATCTCTCTGTTTCTGAACCAGGAAGAGAAAAAGGAGCTTGCCCGGAGGTATCGCAGCGGCGGGTTGAAATACAGTGATGTCAAGAAGGAGCTTTTCGCCCGAATGTGGGAGCATTTCAAACCTGCCAGGGAAAAAAGAAAGATCCTCGAGAAGGACCCTGGAGGGATCCGGAAGATCTTGAAAGCCGGTGCAGAAAACGCGCGGGCAAAGGCGGCGCCGACCCTCCATGTGGTGAGGGAGAAGTGCGGGCTTGCGTACTGATGAGTCATGCAAGAGCCTGAGCTCCCGACGTTGCCTCCATCGCCGACCCGGGAATGGAAGACCCGGAGGCGCTTTCGGTTTTTAGAGAGATCCCCATGCCTGGTGGTCATGAGGTTTTCAAAAACCTAAACTGTTGCGGCGGTTGGTAAGCATTGATCCCGTGTCGAAGGAGAGGGGCCATGGAGATTGTGCACTGGAAGGACTGCGAGGATAAGGTGATCGAGAAGTTCCCTTACAAGGGGGACATGATGGATGTAATGGGAACGAGCGTTCGGTGGCTCTCGAAATCCGGAGACGACGGCCACGGTTACCCTGAGTACGGTCTCAGGTTCTTCACCATTCAACCGGGCGGGCAGATCCCGATACACCATCACTTTTACCACCAGACGATGTACATCGTTGACGGCGAATTCGAATGCTGGTCCTCTGACCCTGAAACGGACGAAAGGCGCGTGAAAAAAATCTGCGGGCCGGGCTCATCGATTTACATCCCGAGCATGGAGCCCCACGGCATGAAGAACGTCACGGACAAACCCGCCCATTTTCTGTGCTGCATCTGCAATGTCTACCAGGACGATGCGGCGTAGGGCCGCTTAAAATCCAACAAGGCCGTCCGGAGCAAGTCGCTTTTCCGAGTGCACTCCAGGTTTTGTAAGATCTTTCCATCTGCCGAAAAATGTTCAAGGCAGGCATATAGCTCGGCGGAGAGCGCTGCGGACAGTATCGGCAAAGGATGAGGTTATCCCCTTGAGTCTGTTATCGGTATGGGGTTCAGAAGTTCCGTGAAAGCGCTGGAGTATGTCAAGAAAAGATGGTTTCTCTTCAGCCTCGCAGCGGTTTGCTTGATCACCCTCTTTGACGGGAGCGGACGTGTGGCCGCTGTCGGCAAGTGGTGCAAGGCGCAAGGCGGGGCGGATGCCGTGATCTTCCTCATCTTCCTGGCCTCGGGCTTGATCCTGAACAATGAGCAGATCAGGAAGGGGCTCGGGGATCT
>JAWOJI010000177.1:0-2659 GCA_046481735.1 Desulfatiglandales bacterium
CCGAACTAAAAGGAGAATTGCCATGATTGTCCTTAATTGTCTCAAGGCCCAGGGCGGGAAACCCGGCATGATAGAGCGCTACTGCCAGCGGCTGGATCCACTCCAGGATTTCCGCTTCGGTCGTTTGTTTCTCATTGCGGATATCCGGCCGGAACGCCAGCACCCTTCTCCAAAACGGTTGGGGCCTGGGGAAGATCTTCAAACCGATTTTCCTGTTTTCAGGGATTCCGGCAGCAGCTTTTGCAACCTCAACCGACGTTTGAAAGCCTCCAAGGAGGTCCACGAGGCCGAGCGTTCTTGCATCCTCTCCCGACCAGATTCGCCCCTTCGCAGCGCGATGCACGCTCTCCAGGTCCATGTTTCTCCCCGCGGAAACTTTCTGGACGAAATCCTCGTAAACCTCGTCAAGCCAAGCCTGAAGACGCTCCCACTGTTGCGGTGTGTAGTCTTCGGTGTTGCTCCACAGGCCTGCATTCCGGTTGGTTGCCACCTGCCCCCAATTCACCCCGACCTTGTTCCAGAATTCCGAGACGACCATCTTTCCGGCCACAACGCCGATGGATCCTGTGATGGTTCCCGGTTGTGCAATGATTTTGTCCGCGGCCATAGATACGAAGTATCCTCCCGAACCGGCCACGTCGCCCATCGAGACAATGACGGGCTTACCGGCCTCTTTGGCGCGAACTGTTTCACGCCAAATACTGTCGGACGCGACATAGGATCCTCCCGGACTGTTGATGCGAAAAACGATCGCTTTCACCGTCTTGTCCTTGACGGCTGCCCGAAAAGCACTCGTCACCGATTCCGAGCCCATAATGTGTCGGCCTAACGGGGTGTATCGGCTTTTTCCTCTCACAATCTGGCCGACCCCGTAAATGAGCGCAATCTTTTCATTGCCCGAGTAAGGGCTACCCGCTCTTCTCAGATACTCCCCCAGGCGCAAAAGTCGATGCCCACCCTTGCCTTCCTTGACGGTCTCCCCGTAGACCTCGTCCCTGTATGCCAAACCGTCGACCAGTTTCTCTCTCAATGCCTGTTCTGCCGAGAAGGGACCCCGGTCGATGGCGGAAACGACCTGGTCCGATGTGAACCCGCGGGATTCTTCAATGCCTTTTACGACCTGGGAAATCATGGAATCCAAGACTGCCTGATCCGCTTCCCGATGAGGTTCAGTGTATTCCCTTTCCATGAAGGTGAACGCGGCGCTTTTGTATTCCTTGCGGTGGCCCAGCCTGGGCTCCACACCGATCTTATCCAGCAGGCCACGGACGAAGGGGGTGTTCGAAGATAACCCTGTCAGCCCAATGTCACCGGAAGGCTGCAGATAAATTTTTTCAAAGGCGGTCGCCAGATAGTAGGCCCCGTTGCCGGGCCCGAATTCACCGAAGGTTTCCGCATAGGCAACCGCTTTCTTGCCGGCTTCGCGAAAACGGGTGATCGCGTCTCGGATTTCCTGGATGGTGGCCAGGTTCATTCCGGATGCGCCCACTCTTGCAATGATGCCCTCAACCCTTGGGTCTTCCGATGCCCTGTCCAGAGCCTGGACCACATCCCTCACAAGGGGAGCATCTCTCATCACCAGCCTTCCCAATCGATCCTCGGGCAGGCACTCAACGTGTCTTTTTTCAAAATCCGCTTCAAGAAAGGTGTGCGAAGGCACCTGTCGGCTTGCGATCCGATAGTAGGCTGCGAGGCCTCCTGCCGCAAAAACCAACACAACCGTCAGGCCGCCGATAAAGGCAAGAATGCCTCCTGCATGAATTCTCATGGTTCAATCCGCCTTTCGTTTCATTCCTTGGGGTCCTGTAAGGGAATCTTGTCCCACTTCCTGACGAGGTAATCCAACCACTCCTCAAATGTGAGGTACTTGTTCGTGTAGTGATCGAAGGTGGGCTCCAAAATCTTTACTTGTCCCCGGCTCCGCTCTTCTTCGGTACGATCACGAAGGTATTCCTCCACATATTTCCTGGACAAGCCCTGGTGCTCTGCGAAAGCCCTCGTCCCAGGAGCATTTCTGAATACCGCCGAAAGCTGCCACAGGGCTTCCTTCCGGAGATCTTCGATTTGTTCACCTGTGGCTCCCGCGACAATCGCGAGATTCAATGCTTTTGCATATTGTTGTTTTTCAACGGCAGATCTGAGTTCATCCGGTTCTTTACTCATGAAACAGGCGCTCCCTGATTCTTGTCACTTTCATCATGCGTAAAAAATACTGTGGAAAAGTATCCTTGTCAACCGCGGGTGCCGAAGCCCTGACCCAACATCGAGACAACATTCGCGGCACTCGGCAATCTCACGGAGCTCCAACATTGATGACTTCGTAAAAAGTCGCCAATCAGGACGGCACAGTAAAAAGCGCCAGATGCAAGGCGCGCGAATCTTGAGGAATGAGGCGTACATAGAAGTACGCCGAAGTGACGAAAGATGAAGCGCAACGCCGCATATGGACTTTTTACGAAGCCGTCAACATTGGATCTTGACAGGGATACGAGGGTGATTAGATTTGCCCAGATTGCAGGTCAACATGACGTTACCAGCAATTACCCACGGGTTTCGGTTCGTAATGGAAATTTTCATACCAAAGGAGGACGTCGATATGCTTATCAGAAGATTGGGTGAGTGGCCCTCGTTGAACCGGAGAAGCCCTTTTGAGGAAATT
>JAWOJI010000080.1:0-3769 GCA_046481735.1 Desulfatiglandales bacterium
TTTTTTCAACGGATTGATCGGACAGACGGACCGTTACCAGAGCAAAGTAAGGGGACTCGCCGAAGTGAGCGCTCACCCGTTCTGAAGAATCCACCAGAGGGACCGCGATGCGGGTATGGGTTCGGGGCTGAGGCTCGTAGTGGATCATCACGCCTTCAACGTGGGGCACCTTTTCACGGATCACGGATTCAAGGATTTCACTGATCTGATGGGCTTTCTGAAGGTCGCCGGTTCTGAGGATGACATCGGCCCGGAGAAATCGAAAACGACCCGCACTTCTCCCGGTGAGGGATGTCACTTCAGTCACCATGGGGTGGTGCTCCGCAATCTTTCTGGCCAGGGCGAGGGTGTCAAAGTCCACGGACGCGTCCAGCAAAACTCTCATGCCGTCGGAAAGGAGTTTCCATCCTGCACGGGCAATAAAAAACACTACCAGGGCGGCCGCGATTTGATCAACGGAAATGCCGAAGAAGGAGGAATCCCATCCAAAATAGCCTGGAAAAACCGAGACCAGCACCACGAGGGAGGAGAGAACATCCACCTGTCGGTGCCGACCCTCTGCAATCAAGGTCGGCGACCCTGTCCGGCGCCCTACGGCGAGAGCGTAGCGACCGAATAGGAAAATGGCCAGGACTCCTAGCAGGAGCAGGACAACAACGAGCGCTGAGATCTCAGGCGGGCCGGACTCTTGGGTCAGAACTTCTCGGACAATTTCGTATCCGGCAAAGAAAATGGACAGGGCCACGAAAACGGAGATGACGTTTTCGATTTTATAAAGGCCGAGGGGAAACGAGGGCGTCTTTTTGGTCGAAAGCTTCAAGCCTCCAAGAAGCAGGAGAGAGGCAACCGCGTCCGTGCCGGAATCGATGGCCCCTGCGGTCACGGCAAGGCTGCTTGAAGAATAGGCAAGGCTGCCTTTCATGGCGGCAAGCCCCAGGTTCAACAAAAAAGCGTAAAGGGCCACCTTTTGGATGAGCAAGGTTTCTTTTTCGGCGCCTGCGGCGGATGTTTCATCCGGTTGTGTAGCATTCATGGCCTACCATCTGTGACGGCCGGCAGCCTCCCCGGAAGCATCGGGAGGCATGGGGGCATCAGGGTTTTGTCATGGTCAGTTTTTGGATCCCTTGGATCTGCCGGAAGTTTGCACCCTGGCTGACGCACCGAAGGGCCAGCTCCGCATTGACCACCCTGGTCCCTGAGAGAGCATGCACGCCGTAGTCAAATAGGGCAGGAGAAAGAGGAACGGTATCTCCCAGCATGATAACAAATGCCCCTGGTTTACAGATCTCGAGCAAATGGGGCAGGGTGTGGTTGGTCAGGGAAGTCCCTGTGATGGCCACAACATCGGCTTGGGGGAGAAATCGGTCCGCCTCGCTTTCTTGCAGGTCTTCTGGCCTTGGGTTTTTCTCAATCACCCAGAGAACATCGGCTTTTTCGCGCACTCGGGGCAGAAACGGAAAATGCCCTACGATGGCCACTTTCTTGCCTTCACCCTTTTTCAGGATCATCTCGGCGGCATTGAGCTCTTCGCAGGCATCAAGATTCACCTCGAGGAGCGAGTTGATGGCGGCCATGCCGATAGCTGCTTCAAGCAGGCTTTCCGAGTAGGCCATGCGGCATATTTCTCCCGAAGTCTTTTCCAAAAGGAATCCGGGCTCCCTCACCAGTGGACCTTCCTGCTGGAGAGCATCTTTTGGCAGGGTGGCGGCCAACCCGCCGTGGCGGGTCCATACCGCCGTATGAAAGAAGCCCTGGCGTATGTCTCTCACCGGGGCTTCGGCCCGGAGTGATGAAATGAGGTCATCAAGGATTTTCATGGCTTCTGTCCCTAAGCTTGTTTAATAAGAGTTCTGTCTCTCCCTGCAGATCTGTCCCCGCCATGGGTGAAAAGCAAAGGATGTGCCATTTTAGGAGGACCAGGCGGTAATCCTTTACAGATCGGTTTCTCGATTCCCTGACTTCATGGAGATAGGAAAGAGTGACGTAACTGTATAGCATTTCTGCAATGAAAAAACCTTTGTTGGGTTGTAACCGTGCGTTTTTGAAGAAAGGGAAAAACATGGTTTTTGGGTACAGAAAACGCTATATAACGGTAAGGATGATTCAACATGAAGAAAATCGAAGATATCATCAAAAAATCACAGAACGGAGAGCCGTTTTCAAAAGATGAGCTGGTGCAGATGCTCAGCTACTCCCCGGAATCAACGGATTCCTATCTGCTGATGGCTGAAGCGAGCCGTATTTCCAGAGAGCTCACAGCGAATCAGGCAGAAATCCATGCACAGTTCGCATTGAACCTGGCGCCTTGCTCCCGCAATTGTGCCTTTTGTTCTTTTGCGCAGAGGAACGGAGTTTTTAAGGAAGAAACGCGAATTTCTCCGGAACGAGCCATACAGGCTGCAATGCAGTTCCAAGCCGATGGGGCCAATGCAGTCTTTGTCATGACCACGGCCACCTATCCCTTTGAGCTTTTCCTGGAGATATCCCGCGAAATTCGCCGCAGTCTTAAACCGGAGACTACTCTCATCGCCAATATCGGTGATCAGTCCTTTGCAAACGCACGGAAGGTTAAAGATGTGGGCTATGACGGCGTCTACCACGCCTTGCGCTTGAGGGAAGGGACCGACACCTCGATTTCACCGAACACTCGGAAACAGAGCATTCACAACTTCCGGAGAGCCGGTTTGGGCATCGGGACCTGTGTTGAACCCATAGGCCCGGAACACGGCAACGAGGAGATCGCTGAAATGATTCTTTTTACCGGGACATTCAACCCCTCATACAGCGGTGCGGCAAGGCGAATTCCCATTCCGGGAACGGGTATGGCCGGGCTCGGGATGATCAGTGAACTTCGAATGGGTCTAATCGTCGCAGTCACCCGGCTTGGTGTCCCGAGAACGGTGATTGGGAACTGTACCCACGAGCCCTGCACTCTTGGCGCCATAGCCGGGGCGAACCTTTTCTGGGCTGAAGCGGGAGCCAATCCGAGAGATAGTATTGAAAAAACTGAAGAGGGCAGGGGAAAGGGTGTAAAGAGCTGCAAGGATTTATTTTGGGAGGCTGGGTGGTCCGTGTGGAATGGGCCGTCCAGGTTTTATTTACGGAAAACCAATCCTGGTTTTTGAATCCATTTCGGCTTGGCTGTCCTCCACATAGTAAAGCAGCGTGTTCACCACTCTTGCCCGGATTTGCTTGTCCCGCAGGAGCTTTCCAAGGTACTTGGAGACCTCGTTCAGGTGCATGCTGAAAGTCTTTGCAATCTCTTGGGCGGTACAGGGCCTCCGCTTCAGCATGTCATAAATCTCTTCCTGAGCGGCATGTATTCCTTGCGGGTCGTCGTTCTCCGGGTGGTCCGTCCAAGCTGACAGAACACGCAATCCAGCGTGCATGTCTTGCAGGGGGTGAGGTCCACTCCCAGAGATCGTCGAAATCGGCGAGACGGAACAGGTCCAAATAAATAGTGGTACTTATGCATGGAAAGGTGCACCTTGTTTTTCTCGAAAAAATCCAAGCAACCCCCGGGTTGCAGAGCACTCTTCATGATCAGAGAGGCCTAAAGTCCAAGAGGATTGTTTCGTGAAAGACCTTTTGGAGAAATTCGCCGATTCTCCTGATCATCAAATCTTCATCGAATTGCTGTCTCGGGATCCTTACCATCGAAGCCCCTGCGCCCTTTTCTACGTTGGGATTGATTACTGTCTCAATGTCGACCGAGAGGGTATGTTCATTTGCGATAAAGGAGATGGATGAACGAAGGTGGTGAGGGTGA
>JAWOJI010000129.1:0-2709 GCA_046481735.1 Desulfatiglandales bacterium
GGAAGCACCTGATCGAGTATGCAAGGCGCGCAACGTGGAGAGTGGCCCCCGCGACGAGTAATTTTTCCAATGCCGGCAAAGTTCCTGATGCGATGCAAAAAATCTACACCCTCCTCAGAGCCCAAACAGGCCACGATTTTTCCCTTTATAAACCCAACACGGTCTGGAGGCGCATTGAGAGAAGGATGGATGTCCATCGGCTGGATCACATCTCGAACTACGTCCGCTACCTTCAGAAGAATCCCCGAGAGGTTGAAACTCTGTTCAAAGAACTGCTGATCGGTGTGACCCAGTTCTTCAGAGACCCTGAAGCCTTCGAAATCCTGAAAGAAAAGATTTTGCCGGGATACCTTGGAGACAAGCTGGAAAATGACCCCATTCGAGTCTGGGTGCCCGGGTGTTCGAGTGGTGAAGAGGCTTATTCCGTGGCCATGATCATGAGCGAGTGCACGGAGGCGCTGGATCGGCATTTCAACCTGCAGATTTTTGCGACGGACATCGATGCGGATGCCATTGCCGTGGCACGGCCCGGGATCTACCCGGCAAGCATCACGGCTGATGTGAACCCCGATCGCCTGAGGCGTTTCTTTTTAAAGGAGGCTAACACCTACCGGGTCAAAAAGAACGTCCGGGAAATGCTGGTTTTTGCACCACACAACATCATCAAAGACCCGCCTTTCACAAAGCTGGACCTGGTCTGCTGCAGGAATCTCCTCATTTACCTCGACTCGGTTCTGCAGAAAAAGCTCTTGCCCCTTTTTCATTACAGCCTGAAACCAAAGGGCATTCTTTTCCTCGGTTCTTCCGAGACGATCGGCGCATCCGTGAATCTCTTCGCCGTGGCAGACAGGAAGTGGAAAATCTTCATCCGGAACGCTTCCGGATCCTCCGGCCGCAACATCCTGGAGTTTCCGCCCATGCCGCCGGCAGAAAAGTCCCCTGAGATTCATCCCTGGAAAGGAGGCGAAACAGACCTTCGCCGGCTGGCTGAGGGCTTTTTGATAAAGAGCTACGCGCCTCCGAGCGTGCTCATCAACGAGGGCGGCGATATCCAGTACGTTCATGGAAGAACCGGCAAATACCTGGAGCCTGCGCCGGGTGAAGCCAGGTTCAATATCCTCGACATGGCGCGTGAAGGGTTGCGAGTTGAACTCTCCCGCGCCGTTCGCAAGGCGATCGCGGAAAAACAGGAGGTTGTCTGCAAGGGTCTGCGGGTTCGGATCAACGGCGACGTGCAATCCGTTGATTTATTCGTGAAGCCTGTGAGCGAGCCTGGGGTGTCGGCCCGGCGGTTGCTTATGGTCATGTTTAAAGACGTAGGGCCTGGCGAAAAGGCCATGCAGGCCGAAACCAAAGGTCGATCAAAGAACAAATCACACAAGCGGCTTGAAGCGGTCGAGCAGGAGTTGCGGTGGACAAAGGAAAGCCTCCAGAGCACCATTGAAGAGCTGGAGACGATCAACGAAGCACTCAGCGCAACCAATGAAGAGCTTCAGTCGACAAACGAGGAATTGCAAAGTGCCAATGAGGAACTGGAGACCTCCAAAGAGGAGCAGCAATCGCTTAACGAGGAACTCGAGACAGTGAACACGGAACTCCAGAGCAAGGTGGATGAGGTTTCAAGGGTAAACGATGACATGAGGAACTTGCTTAATAGTACTGAAATTCCAACTATTTTTCTGGACAACGAGCTAAAGATCAAACGCTTCACTTCCCACGCTGCAAAGCTGGGTCATCTGATTCAGTCGGATATCGGTCGCCCGATCAGCCATGTGGTTTCCAACCTGAAATACAGCAACCTGGCCGAGGATGCAGAAGAGGTGCTCAGAAAACCGGGGCTCAAAGAACTGGAAGTGGAGGGAAAAGATGGGCGCTGGTATTTGATGAGGATACTGCCTTATCGAACCATAGAGAACGCCATCGACGGAGTGGTCGTCAGTTTCCTTGACATCTATGAGCGGAAGACGGCGACCGAAAAAATCGAATCCCTGAACCGCTCTCTACAGGAAGCTCGCGATTACGCAGAAGCTATCATTGCCACCCTCCGTGAGCCCCTGCTTGTGCTGAACGAGGATTTGAGGGTGATCTCGGCAAACCGAAGCTTTTACAGAACGTTTCAGGTAAACCCTGGGAGCACCGAAGGAAAGTTCATCTGCGATCTTGGAAACGGGCAGTGGGACATGCCGGGGCTGCGCGAGCTACTTGAAAAAATCATTCCGGAAAACAATGTTTTTGAAGACTATGAAGTTGAGCACCGATTCCCCGATATCGGGTTCAGAAAAATGCGCCTCAATGCGCGGAAAATCGCTACGGAAACGACAGGCAAGGCGCTGATACTGCTTGCCATCGAAGATGTGACCGCGTCGAAAAGTTAGGCAAAAGATTTGATAAATACAATAAGACATTCACCGCGGAGGCGCAGAGGACACAGAGAAATTCAAGTCTTTCATTTGCCGGGAGATACCGGCAAATGAAAGGTTGCCTCTGCTTCTATCAGCAGGACAGGACTCAACTATCGAGCAAGAGGGCTGAACATGGCTAGCAATCAACCTCCGTCGAAGGCGGACGAGCAAATTGCCCATTCGCGGTATCTCCCGCGAATGGGCAAAAGCCCTCTTCTCTGCGCCCTCTGAGCCTTTGTGGTGTGACAATTTTCGTCACCGTATTTAAGAAACAAATACTCAGTCGAAGCAAGAATCATAAGTGTGA
>JAWOJI010000152.1:0-3716 GCA_046481735.1 Desulfatiglandales bacterium
GTCAAAGCCGCGGGCGCGCCGCGCCGTGACCCGGCCGACACGCCCAAGGCCTACGATGCCGAGCCGCTTGCCGGTCATCTGAGTGCCCACCATGAACGCGGGACTCCAGTCACGCCACGTCCGGGTGCGCACAAGGCGCTCCCCTTCGGCGGCGCGCCGGGCTGCACCGAGCATGAGCAGGATGGTTACCTCGGCCGTTGCATCGGAAAGAACATCCGGAGTGTTGGTCACCACCAGCCCACGGCTCTTGGCCGCCTCGACATCCACGTGATCGAATCCCACCGAGTAGTTTGCGATGATGCGGACGCTCCGTGGAAGCCCTTGGATCACCTGTGCGGTGAACCGCTCCGTGTGACATGGAAGGATCGCATCGGCCCCCGCAGCGCTTTCGATCACTTCGTCACTCGAGTAGAGACGGTCATCCGGGTTGAGCCTCGCCTGGTAATCCCGGAGCAGGCGCTCCTCCACCAGGGCCGGCAACTTTCGGGTCACTAGAACAACAGGTTTCATGGCGCACCTCTCTTTGCATTTTTCCATCCATCCACGATTGCAGAGTCGTCACAAGGTTAGAATCCGGGTCCAGAGAACCCGGCTTTGAGCTAAGCCCAGAGGGCATGATTTACGTTGACGTAATCACAAAATTCGAAATCCGAATATCGTGCTTCGAATTTACAGAGTTCTCACTTCCTCCCGGTATAGCCAATTGTCTCTGACCTGGCCCATAGGACCAGGATTGCTAAACCTCATTTAATAATTCTCACCGAAAGCGAAGATTTTTTCAAAGGAAAACTGTGGCTTTCCGTGTCAAACAGGGGTATTTCTGCGGGAAACTTCATGGGATTTCCGGCATGCCTGCTGATTTCAACCTCGACCGCCACCGCTGGCTCGTTTTCATGGTTTTTGCCGCAGTCTACTTCTTTGTTTACTTCCACCGCGTCTCCACGTCGGTCATCGCTCCCGACCTTCTTGCCGCCTTTCAAACCAATGCCACGGCCTTGGGTTTCATGTCCTCCATGTATTTCTACCTCTATTCCTTTGAACAGCCCCTGGTCGGGCATCTTTCCGATGTTCTCGGTGCTCGCCGCGTCATCGGTTTCTGGTCCCTGGTGGCCGCCCTTGGCTGTCTCGTCTTCGGGATGGCGCCCACCATCGGCTGGGCCGCTGCAGGCCGCGGCTTGATCGGTTTCGGAATGGGAGGCGTATACGTACCGGCCATGAAGGCATTTTCCCAGTGGTTCTCGAAGAAAGACCTCGGCACCACGACAGGTTGCCTTATCGCCGTAGGAAACGTGGGAGCCATGGTGGCCACAACCCCGCTTGCATCGATGGCTTCGACATGGGGCTGGCGGGGCGCCTTTTTCGGCATAGGCGCCATGACATTGGGTCTAAGCCTGCTGGCTCTGTTCTTCGTCCGGGACCCCGCAAAAGAGCCGGAACCGTCACTTCCAGGGCATGACAAAGTCTCGGAGTCCTCACCATTCCGGGTTCTGTCCTCTTCCCGGTTCTGGATTTTTGCTTTTATTTTCTTCGGCGTTTTCGGCGGATCCATGACTTTGCAGGGGCTTTGGGCCACGCCCTTCGTCATGTCCGTTCTGCACCTGAGCAGGCACGACGCCAGCCTGCTCAACATGGCCATCCCTCTGGGATATGCATTGGGTGCGCCCTTCTTCGGATTGCTCGGTGACAGGGTTTTCCGAAACCGGATCGACCTGATCCTGAAACTCCTGGCAGTGCTCACGGCAGCCTGGCTCGCCATCACATTTGCGGGAGACAAGCTGGGAGTGGGAGGCATGATAGCGGTCTTCGCCGTCACAGGTGCCGTGTCGGGGGGCTTGGGAACGAGCCTTTGGGCCACGGTTCTGCAAATCACGCCCCAGTCCATGCTGGGATTGGTGACCGGCCTTCTCAACCCCTTCCCTTTGCTCGGCGGGGCGGTCATGCAGTGGTGGACGGGCGCGGTGCTTGACCGGACGGGCAAGGTCAACGGGATCTACCCGCCCGAGGCCTACCGGGATGCCTTTTTCCTGTGCCTCGTCGCAGCCGCCCTCTGCCTTGTCATTTGCCTCGCCACGCGGAGACATTTGTCCCAATCGCAACCTTTCAACGGCCCCAAAAAGCTGTGAGAACCACGTGACCCTCACAGCAGTCTCACAAGACGTAACAGTATAGCTTTTGAAAGCCTCGTGAGCATCAGGCATGGGGGTCTCTCTCAAAAGTAAAGATTCGAGTCCAGAGGGTCCGGCTTTGAGCAATCGGTTTTTTTTGACATTCCGGAAAACCTTCCTTATGTTGATTTGTATACGAATCCGGGGTTTCATTACATTCACCCGCGTTGCCCTGAAGTTCCCTGAGAGAATGCTTCTTCCGTGCACCGTGGGCCTTGCGCCTTGAACCTTTCTTTTGCCGAGAAGGCGTTCTTAAGGGGCTGTCACCTACAAGAAAGGACATTTATGCCGACAATAAGCAGACGATCCTTCATGAAAAAGGCCGCCGTCATGGGAGCGGCTCTCACTGCGGGTCCGACCATTTTCGTTCCCAAGGCCCGCGCCTATTGGGCAAAAAATACCATGATCCATCCGGATGTGGACAACCTTAGAGTAGTGGGTGTCACAAATCCGTCCATGACACGGTCTGTCGAAACAAACATCGACTGGCTCAGGCAGGAAGAGCTGGTTGCAGCGCCGCTCGTGTGGGAGAACATGGACAGGCTCGCCTGCGGCCTGGTTGAAACCAGGAACGTGGAGCAGGCCTGGAAAACCATTTTCGTCAAGCCTCCCCGCAAGTCATGGTCTGACGTCGTGGTGGCCGTCAAGACCAATCACATTGCTCAGCAACACACCCGGAGCGCGGTCATGTCGAAAGTGTGCCGCGTGCTCACGGGAATCGTCGGCGTCGCACCCTCAAACATTCACATCTACGATGCATGCCACGGCGGCGACATCTCCAGGAAGACGCCTTTCACAGGCCTGCCGGAAGGCGTTCGTATCGAAGATCGCTGGGGGGGCAGCAACACCTCCACACCCGTGCCCAAGCCATGGCAGGACGGTGAGAGCAAATCCAGGTGCATCGAACATCTCGTCAACGGCTCGGTGGATATTCTCGTGAACATCTCCATGTGCAAGGGCCACAGCGGGACCTTCGGCGGTTTCACCATGACCATGAAGAATCATTTCGGCACCTTTTCGCCTTCTCCCGGCCATCAGGATCAGGCCCTGGAATACCTCCTCGCCATCAACCAGACCGAGGAAATTCTTGGGCCCATCGACAGATCAACGGGAAAGGTTCTCTATCCTCGTCAGCAGCTTTGCATTGTCGACGCTCTGTGGGCAAGCCGGCGCGGCCCTGGAGGCAGTCCCAGTCACCAGCCCAACTTCATGGCCATGGGGGTGACCTCGCCCGTGGTGGACTATCTCGTGGCAACCAGCTTCCGCAAGGCCGCGATGGACTGGCCGGTAGAAATGGGTCCCACCGGGAAGTTCCTCACCGAGTTCGGGTACAAGGCAGCGGACTTGCCTAACGGAGGAAAGATCATTGACGTGTAAAGCACCCGTTAAGAAAAGAACGGGGGCCATACTTGTCCAAAAACCGATTTTTACCACAGAGGCACGGAGGACACAGAGAAGAGTTTTTGTTTCTCGGGAGATACCGAGAAACAAAAAGATTCTGTCCTGAAATCCTTACACATCGCGCGGTGATTGACAAATACTCTTTCCTTC
>JAWOJI010000193.1:0-4711 GCA_046481735.1 Desulfatiglandales bacterium
CAGCCTCAAAAAAACCCCTCAACATCCTGCCCTGCTTTCCGATCTTCGCTTCGCTCTGAACAGAGGCGAAGCTGTTCAGTACCTTTAGATGGACCGCGATCTTCACCCCGATGCAGCAAAACACCCTGAAGCAGGAGACCGGGGGTAGCCTGCACGCAACACTCGGCATCACGCATCCACACTCCCTTACATGCCTTGTGTCACTTATTTCTATTATTACCCTTCGTCCCCTGCCCCATCCCCCGCAACTAGGGTTTGAAAGCCCGGCTCAAAACCATGGAACCTCTGGAAACTTCCGTGAAGACTGGCGCCCCCATGGGTTCCAGATGTTTGCGCAAGGCGGGAAACACCGCAGGGTCGCCGATGGCCCAAACAGCCACGGGTTTTGGGGTTTGGGCAAGAGGGGAGAGCGCCTCCTGCATTTCTCTGAGCAAGACGGAATCAACATAAACATGGACGTAGATGCCGTCCACATCCGGATCGTCTCGCAACGCCTCCAGGGCTACCCGGTACGCCTCACGTCCCACCCTTTCGATGGCGGGCCACAGGTCCACCGGGTTTCCGGGCTCCATCCACTCGGGAAAGACGCCCTTCAATTTTTGGAGAGTCTTCGGCGACAGCGATGCGAGACCCAGTCCCAGGCGATCGAGGTGGTCTGCAGCGACAATACCGGAAGCGCCGCTGAAGGTGAGAACCCCGATTCTCGAACCCCCTGTTCTCCCTTTCCAGAGCGACAAGGATCGTAGGATGTCCACCATTTCGAAGAAATCGAAAGCCCGATGTACGCCGAGTTGCCGGAAAAAACCTTCTATCACGACGCGGTTTCCCGCAAGGCTTGCCGTGTGACTCCTGGCCGCGCGGGCGCCTTCCTCGCTGGTTCCGCCCTTGAGGACGACCAGGGGCTTCCCCAGCCTTTCCACGGCCCTCCGAAAGCGCTTCGCATCGGCAATAGACTCCAGATACATTCCGATCACATCCGTCGTACGGTCGTCGGCAAAATACTCCAGAAGGTCGCATTCATTCACGTCGCACTTGTTGCCGATGGAACAGGCCTTGCTGAGGCCGAAATACCTCTCTTTTAGAATCTGGGAGAGAAAACCTGCAGAGAGCATGCCGCTTTGTACTACCAAAGAGACGCCGCCGGGCTCCAGAAAACCTTTCCAGATATCGGGCCTCATAAAGGAGGCCACCATCCCGGTAACTGCATTGATCACGCCCATGCAGTTGGGACCCCAGAGCCGCATGCCAAAAGATCTTGCGATGGAAAGACAGCGATTCTGTAGGGCTACCCCCAGGGGGCCGGTTTCCGCAAACCCTGCACTTTGAATCATGGCGTTCCGAATACCCTTTGCGCCGCACTCCTCGAGAATCGCCGGCACCAGGGACGCCCGTACGAAGACAACCGCCAGGTCCACGGGCTCGGGCAATTCAGCAATGCTGCTCAGGGTTTTTATCCCGCAAACACTGTCCCCATTCGGGTTGACCGGATAAAGGCGAGAGGGGAACCTTTCCTTAAGGTTTGCAACCAGCGCGTGACCTCCCTTGCGAGGGTCCGGGGAGGCGCCGATCACGGCCACACTTTGAGGGTCAAGGAATTTCTCCATGCCTTCCCTTATCAAATTGGCCCCGGGGTTTCAATGAGGAATCTGGGGAAAACCGTTAATATTCGAATGTCCTGGGGCGGCCGGTACTGGTTTTCAGCGGGGATGAATAGGTTTGGGGGGCGGACCAAGCCACTCGCTTAATATTCATTAGAGGTTGTATTGAGTAAATACAGCTTTCAAATCAGGTTGCAATGTTTCGCTGCACCCATTTTTTCAGCATGGCGTCTTGTATGTGGTAGGTTCTATTCTTTGTGATGATCTCCCGCGACGATAAGGATTCAAGTGCTCTTTTCAGCACAGCCCCCGCTTTCAATCCGGATTTCTGCAGCGCATCCGCGTAATAGATTCCTTCCCCCGCCGTCTCAGACAGCAGTCGCAGGGCCTTGCGTTGGTTGGGAGTTAAGGAGTCCCACAGTATCATGAATTCATTTTCGCGACGTTTCAAAATCTCCAGTTCGAGCCGATCAAGCACTTCCGGACTGAACTCATTCAGTCGCCACAACTCGAACAGGAATTGCTGAATGTACATGGGCTGAAAGTCACACCGTTCAATGATGTCAGTGATTATTTCCTTGCCAGGATCGACTCCACGAGTTCTGAAAATACCTCGAGCCCAGTTGACATAGTCCTTCATTGCGATGGGGTTCAGGGGATAGCTTGTCGCCATTTTATAAAAGGCCCGGTCACCAGAGTTGAACATTTGAGCCAATATGTGCTTCTGGCTACCCGCGAAAATGTAGCTGATGTTGCCGTGGCTTTGGATATGGGATCGCAGCCGCTTTTCAAAGCCCTTTTCGGTGTATTTGGCGATTTCCTGAAACTCGTCAAAAACCACCAGCAGCTTTTGCTTGGCCGAATAACCGTTCAATGCGCGCATAGCATTGTCCAGGTACCATGACTTTCTGTCCTCCTTTACTCTTGGGATTTCGCGGTTGTTGGCGCAACAACGACTTCCCATGAGGAGGACAATTTTTCAATCATTTTCTAAAATCGTTTTTGGACAAGAGTGCTCTTGGGCTGTTTTTAAGTCCTTCTATCGTTAAATCAAAGCGTTTCCCGGGCGACCCCAACCCACGAATAACTCAACCTAGTCATCAACGTCCCCTTTCTCTTACAGATAGACGAGAAATATCCAGTAAACGGCAGTGTTAATCATCGTGAGAGGCACGCCGACCTTTGCAAATTCTATGAAGGTTATGCTTTGCCCCTGATTCTCCTTTTCGGCATGTTGGATGATGATGATGTTGCTTGCAGCACCAAGAATGAACAGGTTGCCGGCAATGGTGCTTCCTGCCGCAAGAGCCATGAATTCTTTTGTTCCCGGATGGGCGGAAGCAAGAAGCGGGAGAAAGAGCGCAACCATGGGGACATTAGAAATGAGTTGGCTCACAAGAACAGCCAGAATGAGGATGATTCCTATGCTAGTGACGTCAAGGCTCAACCTGGAGATGAGGCCCTGGAAAAAGCCGGTGTTCCAGACGCTCTCCATGAGGACAAACATCGAGGCAAAGAAGACAAGCGTGCACCAGTCTATTTTTCTGAGTATGTGAAACCGATACTTTTTTTTCTTACGGAAAAACCTGTAAATCAACACTGGCGAACATCCGAAAAGCGCAATGTAGGTGAGCTTGAAATCAACATTGATCTTCACGAAAGTTAACGCGACTTTGAGGAGAATGAGTCCACCCACCAAAATGAGGGAGCTTCTCGCAACTTTCGCAAGCCTCACATGCTGTATGTGCCCGCCGTCTGTCTGAAGCTCCCTTTCCGTGAATTCCTTCCTGTAGAACAGCCTCAGAAGAAGATACGCGAACAAGCCATTGATCAGCGACGGAATGAACAGGTATTTGGCGAAAGTGACGAAAGGATTTTTGATATTCCCCTTCATGGCAACTAGAAGGTTCTGCGGGTTTCCGATGGGACTCATCACGCTTCCGATCGTTATGCCAAAGGCAAGGCAGAGCAAGAGAAGCTTTGTTGAGATGTGGTTTCGTTTCGACAGAAGCAACATGACAGGAGTTCCGATGATGGCGATGGTATCGTTCATGAGAACTGCTGCGCCAAGCCCCATGGTGAACAGAACGGCCAAAACCAGTCTATCGACCGATTTCACTTTTCCGAAAAGCTTGTGACAGAGATGAGTCAGGTAACCGGAATCTTCTGTTGCCTGCCCTATAATGAACATCCCGAAAAGAAAGAAGATGACGTCGAAGTCGATGGCATGGAATGCGTCGATGAGTGTAATCCGGCCCGTGAGCAGGACGATGATGGCTCCGCCGAGCATCACCTGCCATATCTGGAGCTTAACCTTCCCAATATCCCTGACTGCAATCAGGACGAAGACAATCCCCAAAACGATGATGGGTATGATATATTATTCCCCGGTTAGTGGGCTGTCTACAAAGGCGATTGCCAATTGGAAAAAACCCCTTCCATCCTCTGAGGGAGGGAAAGGGTTTCGTGTTCGACCGTTTGGTGGTGCACTTGGTCTCGTTGCTCTTACCTTTGACAAGCGCAGAGCAATCTAACTTCATTCACCCTTTTTCGTCAATGATATTGAGTCCGACAGCTTGAGAATGTCAAGAAAGCAAAAGTCCCCGCTTTCAAGGATATGCTATAAAGCTCCCAGATCCCCGCACACTTTTCTGGAAAAATTTCCCACATGTGTCGGAACTCTTACATCAGATTTTTATATTCCTTGCTGATATCGAATCGTGCTCAGGCCGAGAAATTCACAAAATCAGGATTCTCCCCTATTACGGATTGCCGCCTGGACCTCTACTCTAAGCCTCTGAGCCAAGCGGTCGCGATTTCTCTCAGTGACCTCATAGATCAAGACGTCTCCGCGCCTCTTCACTTCCGAGATGAAATCCGGCCCTTTGAGCGCCACGGTTGCAACAACCACGCCGGCGCCGTGAAGCAATTCCCTCACAAGCGAAACAAAGGCCGCAGAAAAACACTCCATCTTCCCGATCTCGTCCACGACGATCAGCGGCCCGGCAGTCCCTTTGAGTTGCAAGGAGTCTAGAAAGGCTTCAAAGGATTTCACGTCAACCCCGTATTTGCCGACGCGGCGGGGGCTTCTTACGTTCACGTGAGAAAGGACG
>JAWOJI010000280.1:0-8331 GCA_046481735.1 Desulfatiglandales bacterium
ATTCCTTCTGCGTGACGAGGTTGATGAAACCCGGGATGTCGATACCTACCGGGCAACCCTCCCTGCAGGAGGGGTTCTTGCATTGCAGGCAGCGTTTGGCTTCCTCTACGGCTTCGTTCTCCTCGTAACCCAGGGGCACTTCAAGGAAGTTCCTTCTTCTAACCTCCGGGGTCTGTTCAGGCATTTTCTGCCTGGGGGCTTTTTCCTTTTTCTGCGTCTTTTCGACCATGTCTCTCCTCCGTGTTACTGCTCAGAACTTGGCGATTCGATTCACGATTGGGATTGTGAAACGGACGAACGGCAAAGAGAATCAACCCGTCTTGCATTGACATTCTTGGATGTATCTTTCGTAGGATTGCCTTTCAAGATTCTTGTAAGCGTCGAGGCGCTGGGCGAGCTCGTCGAAGTCCACCTTGTGGCCGTCAAACTCCGGGCCGTCCACACAGGCGAACTTGGTCTCCCCTCCGACGGTCGCCCGGCAGCATCCGCACATGCCCGTGCCGTCGACCATGATGGCATTGAGGCTGACGAGCGTTTTGACCCCGTACTCCTTGGTGAGCTTGGACAGGAATTTCATCATGGGAACCGGGCCTATACCGACCACCATTTTCACGTCCTTCTTGTCCAGGATAGACTTGAGCACATCGGTCACAAATCCGTGGTGCCCGTAGGAACCGTCATCCGTGCAAACGTGGAGTTCATGGGACGCAGCCTTCATCTTGTCTTCCAGAATCAGGAGGTCCTTGGTCCTGGCGCCGATGATCGCGATCACATGGTTGCCGACCTCCTTGAGACCCCTGGTAATCGGGTGCAGGACGGCGATCCCGGTACCGCCGCCGACACAGACCACGGTGCCCATTTTTTCCAGGTGTGTGGGCTGCCCCAAGGGGCCTATGACATCCTGAAACTTGTCCCCCACCTGAAGGGATTTGAAAAGGGCCGTTGATTTTCCGACCACTGCGTAGATAATTGTGACTGTGCCTCTCTTTGCGTCCGTATCCGCCATGGTGAGGGGGATCCGTTCTCCGGTCTCCGTGGCCTTCAGTATCACGAACTGGCCGGGTTTCGCCTTTGCGGCGATCCTCGGTGCGCTGATCTCGTTCAGGACGACCGTCCCGTTGGCCATTTCATCTCGTTTGAGAATTTCGAACATGACAAACCTCCGAGGTAGTGGACTGGAAAGGCTTGTCGGTTAGCACAGCGACCGGACCTTGTCAAAAGAAATATTCCGGCAGCGCAACCTCTCTGCATCCGGAGCTTTTTGCTGTGCCGCTCGAACTCGCGACTTCTCGGGAGGTCATCAAACTTGAATTTCAAGACCGCTACCTGACATATGGGTGTCGTTCAAGAGTGTTTGCATGGCGAAAACACTGTACCGGAAGTGGAGGCCGTTACCTTTTTCGAAAGGGGATATCTCACGAAAAAATTCCACCCCCTTTCGCAGTGGCAAAGAATTCGAGGTCTGGGTCTCTCAACTTCGAGGAATCTCCTCACAATGTGTTAGACCTCGTATTCTTGGCCACCGCCTCCCGACCCTGTAGATATCCCCTTGAGAAAAACGGTTATGGCCGGAACGTCTCAACAAAGGAGCCCATGCTAACACTTTTGAACAATATCAAAATATTGGTACGACAATCAGGAGGAAGGATCCGCGTGAGCTCGTCTTCGGACGAAGCTGATGAGCAGGATCGATACAAGTGCCATCAGGGCGTTAAACAGGAGCGCATTGTCGTAGACCCCGTAGTGGTCTCTGAGGAGCCCTGTGACCCAATGGGAAAGGATCGCGCCGACCCCATAGAAAGGCGTCCACGCCCCGATAACCGTTCCCATGACACTACCTGGAAAGTAATCCCCTGCGCAGGCCCCGTAGATCGGGAAGGTGGGGCCGTAGAAGACCGCAAAGAGCCCCACAAGGAAGCACAACATTCCCCAGGAGCTGCCAGAGAGCGCGATGAGGAAAAGCGAGACGGCGATAAAGCTGTTGGAGACGATGATCGCTTTTTTGCGGCCCAGGTAATCGGAGAGGGGCAAGACTGTGAGAACACCGATAACCTGGGCAAAGCCATGAACCGTTGCAAGGAGGCTTGCTTTTTCAATCGGGATCCCCAGTTGTGTTTTGGCATAATCCACCATAAAGGTCGTAACCCCATACAGGCTGTATGCGACTGCCAGGTAAGAGAAACCGATGATCCAGAAATTCCAATCCTTGAAGACGACGGCCGGTGAGATCGCCGTCGGCAAAGCGTGATAGGCGGCAGCGGCGTCGGAAGAGTCCTTCTTTTCTCCCCATGGGCGATATCCTGCACTTTCGGGGTCGCTCTTCAGAAGGAAGGCATTGGCCGGAACCATGGCCAGGGCTGCCGCTCCGAGAAAATACCAGGCATATCGCCACGTATAGTTGCTCACAATCCAGGGAAAAGCTGCGCCCATGGCGGCAAACCCGAGCCCATACCCGGGTGAGACAATGCCCAGGGCGAGCCCTCGCTTCCGGGGGGTGAACCACCGCTGAACTACAGTGAGTACGGGAGTCCACATGCCGGTTGCGCCGATGCCCGCGACGGCGTAGCACAGGCAGGCGGCCCAGAGTGTGTTGATGGCGCCCATGAGGAGCACTCCGATTCCGAGGATGAAGCAGCCAAGGGTGATCACCCGCCGGGCGCCAAGACGGTCTGTCAGATATCCGCTGAACGGGGTGATCGTGATGTAGGCGAACAGATAGGAATTGTAGATAGTGGCGGTGTCGGTTCTGGAAAATCCCAAGGAGCTTATCATTTCCGGCAAGACAACGCCGTAGCCTATGCGAACGGAGTAGTTGATGAAGAGGTCGACAAAAACGGTTGCGATGATGACCCAGGCCCAGTGAAAGGGTTTCTCAGGTTTCATCTCTTGCTCCGGGGGGTTGATCGCAAAAACCTTGGGTATCCGTCCATTGGGACCACGGGGCCGGCGGTCAGGGTCTTTCCTCGTAGGTTTCCTGAATGGCCTTCACCAGTGATGCGAGGACGACGTTCACGGGAGTAGATATCCCCAAGGCTTCCCCCTCCCGCACAACGGCGCCGTTGATCGCCCTGATTTCCGTCTCCTTTTTGTTTCGGACATCCTGGAGCATGGAAGCCACATTTTCTGCCGTGGCTTTGCACACTTCCATCACTCGGCCAATGGGGTCCGGGAAGGGGAGAAGGATTCCTTTGGCCTGCGCTACTGCTACGGCTTCTTCGACCGCCCCCTCCATGATTGCACGAATTGCCCTGATTTGGGGAAGGCGGCCGTTTTTCAAACCGGTGATGGCGGCAAGGGCATTGATGCCTGCGTTGACGATGAGTTTCCCCCAGATGAGCCGATCGACCCCATCCACGGCTTTGCAGGAGAAACCGGCTTGGCGGAAGGCGGAAACGATTTCTTGTGAGCCTTTCCCCGGGGGGCCGATATATGTTTCTCCTGTGCCGGCGTGCCGAATTCTTCCATGGTCGAGAACCGTGGCCCCTTCAGAGGTGACGCCCCCAAGGACCCTTTCCCGGCCGAACGCTTCTTCCAGAGTCTCGAGGTTTCCAAGGCCGTTTTGCAGGGTAAGAATGAGGGTGTTCTCCTTTATCCAGGGCGCCATGGTCCTGGCCGCCTCTTCGGTGTCATAGGATTTTACACAGACAAGAACGGCATCAGGCCCGGGATCAGGATTCCCGGCAATCACGGGAACCATGACCCGATAGGCGCCGCCCACCCCCTCAACCTGGATGCCTCTGTCGCGGATCCGTTGAGCCCTTTCCGGTATCTTTTCGGAAAGGCTGACTTCAAGACCCGCCCGTTTCATGCGGGCGGCAAAGAGGCAACCCATGGCGCCCGCACCGAGGATGAGGAAATACATGAAAAGCTGCTCCTTCTCAGATTTTTTCCGCTTCCTCCGGCGTCATGGAGAAGGTGTGTTCTTTTGCAGGGAACATGCCCTTCTCCACATCCGATTTATATTGAAGCAAGGCATCACGAATCAGGGGAGACAGGTTCACGTACTGTTTTGCGAATTTCGGGGTGAACCTTTCAAAAAGGCCGACAAGATCGTGGTAAACCAGTACCTGACCGTCACAATCCCTGCCTGCGCCGATGCCGATGGTAGGGATCCGAAGTTCTTGGGTGATCCTGGCTGCTACGAGATCGGGGATGCACTCCATGACGATCAGGAAGGCGCCTGCTTCCTCCAGGTCCTTTGCCGATTTCACCTGCGCTCTGGCGCTTTCTGCATCTTTGCCTTGCACTTTGAAACCGCTCAGCATGGTGGCTGTCTGTGGCGTGAGGCCGATGTGGGCGCACACAGGGATGCCGGCCCTGACAATGGCTTTCACCACAGGCGCCATCTCGCTGCCCCCTTCGAGTTTCACCGCATCGCAGCCGGCTTCCTTGATGAAGCGGCCGGCGTTTTCAACGGCCCGGTCCATGCTCGCCTGGTAGGACATGAAGGGCATATCTCCTATGACGAAGCTGGTCGTAACCGCTCTGTGGACGGCTTTGCAGTGATGGAGCATCTCGTCCATGGTCACGGGAGTAGTGGAGTCATACCCCAGAACCACCATGCCGAGTGAGTCCCCTACGAGAATCGTATCCATTCCCGCCTCGTCGGCAAGCTTTGCCGAGGGATAGTCATAAGCCGTCATCATCGTGATCTTTTCGCGTTGGTCCTTTTTCCTCTTAAGCTCGGCAAGGGTCATTTTTTTCTTGTCCATGCAACCCTCCTGGATGGGGATGAAGGAAAATCGATCTCAGGTGCTTTTATCTCAGGGTGAGTTGGAAGTCAATGCGAACACGGACAAAGCCCGACAAGGGGAAATAGGCCCCCTTGTTTCCCAGGCATTCAAAAAAGCTGACGCATGCCATTATTGATGATCTCGTAAAAAGTCCTACTTCTTTGTCATTTCGAGTGAAGCGAGAAATCTTGTTGGAACAAGCGATCGAAAAGATTAGATTTCTCCCTGCGGTCGAAATGACAAATGCAGCCTTCTCGACTTTTTACGAAGCCGTCAGTATTCCTTGCCGCCAAAAAGGATGTCGTGCGCTTTGGGCCCGCAGTTGAACAGGAGATCAAGGACGGATAGATTGGGGAGGAAGTCGCCCCAGAGCTGAGGATAAACTGGCGAAGAAGGTTTACATAGGATGAGCTCAATGCCTGCATCCTGGAACGGTTTATGATCCAGGAATTTTGCCGCCGCCGACTGGGCCAGGAATTGGGAAGCCCCCGTGGCCCTGCAAACCTCAATCAGTCGCATCGTCCCGGTGGAAGGCGCGGGGATTTCAGAAAGGAGGACAAGGCGGGTGTCAATGCAGAGGGCTTTCATGAGATACTCGAGGGCAGCCATGTTCAGGTGCACGAGGTGCTCGAACCTCTCGGAAAACAGTTGTTCCAAGAAGTCCAGGTGCTCCAAAAAATAGGGCGCCCGGTCATAAGCGGTCTTCAGGCTTTCGAGGTGTTTCTTGCGCCACCGACCTTCCTGGAAGATTCTAACCCGGTTGATGGACTGCAGTCCCAACCCCTTTTTCCAGACCGGAATAGTGATCCACAGGGTTCCCTGGTGGCTTTTGAATCGGTTTCTTGTAATCCATGTTGTACCCCTGGGAAACTGCACCTCGTCAAGAAGCACAAGAACGTCGGACAGGTGAGCCTTTTGGAAAAAGCCCCCATAGGGGGCAAAATAGGGTTGATGGGCGGAAAGGATCATAGGAGAAGGGCCTCCCCCCCCGAATAGCCTGGATTTTCCCAAAGCTTCATACAGGTCACAGTAGCTCGATGATTCCCTTGGTTGTATATTCGGCTACATCGGCAAGTCCGTCAAGGGGCATAAATCGGGGGGCATTGAACGAAAACAGACATGTGACCGACGGGGGAAAATCCTCGTCGGGAAAGTAGAAAATGTAACACAGGGCGATCTTGGGCAGAGGAAAGAGGAGAAAAAAGAAATCCCCGCCGGCGCTCGGCACTTTGTTCCTCCCTGCGAAGGCCTCGAGGACACCATGGGTCCGCCCGAAGTTTTCTTGTCTCCTTGGGTGTGCGACCATGCATCTTCTATGTCGCAACGAGCCGGGAGACTCCGACGAATTCGATCTCCGAATCCTTGAAATCCTTCACAAAGGCTCCTATGGCTTGGGCGGTTTCAGGGAATGGGTGGCCGATACCGATGGCGCTCCCGTAGGTGACGCTCACACGCGCAAGCTTTTGAAGTTGGCGGAGGATGGCGCCGACCCCCACTTGATTGTCTAGGAAAATGTTCCTGCAAGCGGCAGGCATGTGAAGCCTTCTGGCTGTCTTGTACCCTTTGGAGTCGCTCGCGGTAAGGCTGTCTACAAAAAAAAGGCCTCTTTCCTTGACGATTTGCAGGGTTTGGTGCATTTCTCGTTGGCGAGTCGTGAATTTGGAGCCCATGTGGTTGTTGACTCCTGTGACGTAGGGAACGGCGGCAATGTTTCGTTCCATGATTTCCATGATTTTTTCCGGCCCGTCTCCCACATACAGCGCCCCGGGCCCGGGGTCGACCTCCGGATTTCTGGGCTCCATGGGTTGATGGAGCATAATCTCATGGCCTCTATCGTGGAACTCAAGAGCAAGGTCTCCTGATCGTAAGAAGTGCGGTAAGACGGCAAAAGTCATGGGGATGCCGAAATTGGAGAAAAGCTTGGCTCTGTGGGCGCTGGGACCGATGTCGTCAATGATGAGGGCGAGGCGAGGGGCTGAATGGTCCTGCTTTCCGGTGCACTCGCAGGCGTGAGCCCTCGAAAACAGATTTGGGGCAAGGAGGCTTCCTAATAGAAAAGAGGCAATTTTAACTATAAATTCTCTTCTATCCATTATTTTTCTCTGCTTTATGCCATACGTGTTTTTCCTAATAAAAAATGAGTTGTTGTCTGGTTACAATTTGTAGAGGTTTATGTCAAGAAAAAATACAATATATAGTAAAAAATGTATTAAGAAAGGAAATATAATTTATAATAGTAATTTAAATTAATTTAGATCTTTTTATTGTTTTGTTAATATCAAGGAATTCGTAAATAGCTTTCCAAAGTGTCATCGAAGCCGACGGCGCACCTGGAAGTTCCGAAGGCAAAGCGTCGACGCGGTGGACAGCATATGAAAAGATAGTGTCGGCCATCGGGCGGCAAAGACAAGCCTGTCTTGTCCGTGCGCTGTGAACGGTTATCATTTCTCCTGCCCGCGTAGAGCACGGGCTTTTTTTGGGACGCCAAACCTGCGAATAACGGGATGTGCCTATGGTTGAAGACGGGAAGATGCCCTTCATGTCTCACCTGGAAGAGCTGAGAACAAGGCTGATCGTCTGCAGTGTCGCCATCGGCATAGGCTTTGCGGTGTCCTATGCGTTCAGGGAAAGCGTCTTCGGGCTCCTGATGCGGCCCCTGGCAAGTGTGATGAGTGGGGATCAGAAAATGATCTATACCGCCTTGCCTGAAGCTTTTTTTTCCTACTTGAAGGTCGCCCTCATGGCAGGAGTAATCCTGGCTGCTCCGGTGATCCTCTACCAGATGTGGGTTTTTATTGCGCCCGGCCTCTATAGCCATGAAAGAAGGTTGGCTCTGCCCATGGTTTTTCTTTCCACGGGCTTCTTCGCCGCCGGGGTTTGTTTCGCCTATTTCGTGGTCTTTCCATTTGCTTTCAAATACCTTCTCGGCTTCGAGACCGAGCTGGTGAGAGCCCTGCCGTCTATGCGGGAATATCTCGGCTTGGCCGCCACGCTTCTTGTTGCTTTCGGGTTCATATTCCAGCTTCCCCTCGTCATAACGGTCCTGGCGAGGATCGGGGTGTTGACGCCGCGGTTCCTGAAAAAAAATCGCAAATACGCCATCCTTTTGTTCTTTGTCGTGGCAGCCGTCGTGACGCCGACTCCCGATGTGGTGAACCAGTGTTTGATGGCCGGGCCAATGATCGTGCTTTATGAGATCAGCATTGTTGGTGCGAAAATATTCGGAAAGAAGAAGCCGGTCGAGGGGGATGAGGATAAGACCGGATGATTTCGTATCCCTCTTTTTCCGGTCCGTGCAATACAGTATTTCAAAAAAGCGATGCAGAATTCCAAATTGCCGTTCTTGGAAACAAAGCTTCTGAGACACGGCCAAAGGAGGGGAGAATGGGAGAGGACTTGATCAGGCAAATGCGAGGGGAAGCGGAAGAGATTTTTAAGGCGTCGGTCCGCAGAGTGGATCCTCACGAGGCAGTCAAAGATTTTGTCCGCCTCAAAAACGGGAAGGTGAGCCTCGGACCAAAAGGCCGCTCCGAGATCGAACTGGACCTGGATGCCCATGAGCGGATTTTCGTGGTGGGAGGAGGAAAGGCCACTGCGC
>JAWOJI010000071.1:0-7385 GCA_046481735.1 Desulfatiglandales bacterium
GATATGGCATAGGCGTGCACCAATTCGTCGACTTCCGATGCCTCATAGGGCACAAGGACGCCGTCGAATGTCACGGGCAGGACCTGCTCTTCCCGGTCTATTGAGGTGATTCTCCCGATGTCGCCGTTGAATACGTCCTTGTCATAATTGTTCCTCACCTGCATGACCTTGTCCATGAGGCGAAATGTCCGCTCGCCCTTCACCATTTCATCCCCGGAAGGGTTGAGGGCTTGCTGTAGTTTCCTGTTGAGATTCTCTGTTCCCGCCAGCCCTTTGTGCATGGGGGAGAGAACCTGGATGTCTTCAACCCTGTTCAATCGAAAACGCCGCGGAATTCTCTCGCACACCAGTTCCAAAATGATCCGGAGGGCCTGCTCCGGATCATCCTGCTCGATGAAGTAGAAGTCCTCGAGCGGACCCCCCTTGCCGGTTTTCCACTTCGGAAGAAGTCCTGCATTGATCCTGTGCGCATTGACTGTGATGCCGCTTCCGGCAGCTTGGCGGAAGATCTCCTTCAATTCCACCACCGGGATCATCCCCGAGAGAATGATATCCTTCAGCACATTCCCTGCGCCGACCGAAGGGAGTTGGCACGCATCGCCGAGCAGGATCAGTGTCGCCTCGCTCGGGAGGGCCTTGAGCAGGTGGTACATCAGAATGGTGTCCACCATGGAGACCTCGTCGACAACCAGAACATCCACCTCAAGCGGGTTCTCCCGGTTCCTCGCAAATCCCCCTTTTATGGGCAGGTATTCCAGCAGCCGGTGAAGCGTTCGGCTGGGAAACCCGGCGGCCTCGCTCATACGCTTGGCCGCCCTGCCCGTGGGTGCAGCGAGGAGGATGCGGGCGCCCCTTTCCCTGTACATCCGGATCACCAGGTTGATGATGGTTGTCTTTCCCGTTCCCGGTCCCCCTGTGATCACCGCCATCTTCTCCTTCACAGCCGCCCGGACCGCTTCCTCCTGCTTCGGAGCAAGCCTGAAGGTGAGCTTCCTCTGTTCCGATTCCAAAAGCTCGTCCACATCCGCCGTTCGGACTTTCTTTTTCTTGGAGACCAATTCCTTCATGAACCCGGCGATGCCCGCCTCGGCAACGTAAAAGGGTTTGAGGTACACGGCCTTGTTGTTCGCCTCAAATGCGTCGAGGTCCCGGGTGAGATCCTCCATGACGATCTTGCCGTCAAGAGCGATGGCGCCCATGGCCTTGGCCACGACCTCCCGCTCCACATCGAGGATCTCCGTGCATTTCCCGATGAGGGGTTCATACGGATAGTACACGTGGCCTTCCTCGGAGAGATGTCTGAGCACATGAAGGATTCCCGCCTCCGCCCGAAATGGGGCATTCTTCTCAAACCCCATTTTTTGTGCGATCCGGTCTGCCGTGAGAAACCCGATCCCAAAAATGTCGGTGGCGAGCCGGTAGGGGTTTTGTGAGACCGCGCGGACAGCGTCCGCACCGTAGTGACGAAAGATCTTGGTTGCGTACAAGGGGCTGACATCATGATCCTGCAGAAAGATCATTACTTCCCTGATCTCTTTTTGTTCTTTCCAGGCCTTTTCAATCATTTCAATGCGTTTCAGACCGAGGCCCTCCACCTGGCTCAGTTCGTGGATTCGATGTTCGATAACGTCGAGCGTCTTTTCACCGAATTGCCCGACGATCCTGGCAGCGGTAACCGGTCCGATCCCTTTGATAAGGCCCGATCCCAGATACTTCCTGATGCCCTCCGCGGTTGCAGGAACCACCGGCTTGTGGGAGAGGATCTTGAACTGCCTCCCAAATTTCGGATGATCGATCCAGGAACCCAGCATTCTTAGCACCTCGCCCGGTCTCGGGGCGGGCAGATTACCCACAACCGTTACGGGATCCCGGTAGTCTTTCACCCTGACCCGGGCGACCGTGAAGCCGGTCTCCTCGCTGGAATACGTGATTCCCTCGATTTGCCCCTCCACCTCGATCGGATCCTCTTTGTGGGCTGTGTTTGGAAATAAATCGGACACCATGGCACCGGGAATGCAGTTTGCTAGAGCCGCAGGAGGCGGGCCGCGTTCCGGCCCCTGATTTTTCTGATAGCCTCTTCGGAAATTCCCGCTGAGCCCATCTCCTGAAAATAGCGCTTCGGGCTCAAGAGAGGGTAATCCGATCCGAAGAGGATCTTGTCCGGCCCGACAATATCCGCAGCCACGCGGTACACCTCCAGCTTGTAAAGATAGGGGGATGCCGCCGTGTCGAACCAGACATTCCGAAAGACCTCGTCCACCTCTTTTTTCATCAGCCCGTAAAAGAAAAGGCCTCCGCCCCAGTGGGCCAGGACGATCCGGTTGGACGGGTGCCTCTTGATGAACTCATAGATTTCAGAAAGCTGCATGGGCGTCTTGCCGGGGTAAGCATGCCCGACCGATTCATTGGCGTGCAAGAGCACCGGCACGTCCAGTCGAGCGCAGAGTGCCATGATTCCCTCAAGGCCTTCCTGCACCTCCGGAGAAAACCCGGAATGGTAGAGCGCAAGCTCCCCCACTCCGGAGAGCCCTGCATCGAGGCATCTCCGGGTTTCCGGCAGCCCATGCGGTGAGAGGGGCGAGAAACAGCAAAAACCGATGATGCGGTCAGGATGTCTCTTCACAGACTCGATAATGTAGTTGTTGTGAAATCTGAAATAATCCGGCTTGGTCCATGGAAAGCCGAAAACCACGGATTTGTCGATCCCCTCTTTGTCCATGTTTTTCAAGAGTTCGTCGGTGGTAACGAGCCGGGCCTTGGGGGACTCGTAGAGAGCGTTGAATGCCGGTTCATCGGGAAAAAACTGCTCTCGGTTCCCTTTGAAGGAAGGAGGGAAAACGTGGGTATGAAAGTCAATGATCTTCAAGGAGGTCAAGGTGCCGGTATCGTGTCTCTGAAGTGCGAAATTCGAAACAAATTTCAATTTTTCAGCTGCACGCCCTTGATGATCACCGGCTGGATCGGCACATCCCGGTGCATCCCTTTGCTTCCTGTGGGTGTATTTTCGATCCTGTCAACCACCTCCATGCCGGCTGATACCTTCCCGAACACGCAATAGCCGAAGCCGTCCGGGCTGGTCGAGCGGTGGTCCAGAAAGGGATTGTTGACGGTGTTGATGAAAAACTGGGCGGTTGCGCTGTGTATCTCAGAGGTGCGAGCCATGGCAACGGCGCCTCGCACGTTTTTCTCCCCGTTTGAAGCCTCGTTCTCTACAGGAGATCGCGTCGGCTTTTGCTCCATGGCCGAGGTCAAGCCTCCGCCCTGGATCATGAACCCTTTGATGACGCGATGGAAAACAGTGTCACTGTAAAAGCCTGTCTTCACGTATTCGAGGAAATTGGCCGCCGTTTTGGGCGCCCGGTCCTGGAACAATTCGACTGTAATGTTTCCCGTAGTGGTCTCGATGACGACGACCGGGTTCACTGCTTTCTTTTCCATGGCTCCACTCACTGAAAAGGCGACAAAGAACGCTGTCGCAATAAAGGTTAAAACACATAGAAGTTTTGCTGTCGCCTTCATGTTTCCATCCCCCCCGGGCATTCAGACGCTTTCTTTGCCGGAGTTTTGGGATGCACACTATATGAGACGGCTTACACCTGTCAAGGACTATAAACCTAAACTCATTGATCGGTTCCAGGTTCCGGGTTCAGGGTTGAAAGGGTATAACTTCCTCAATCTTGTATGAGACTGCCTTCTCAGATAAGGTTCGCGAGAATGCCAAAACTCAAATATCAAATGACAAATAAAATCCCTTTACGGAAAACAGAAGATGGTTTGGTGTTTTTGAACCCGGAACGGTGAACCTTGAACGGCTCAACCTTACTTATAGCATCTGGTAGGGGTCGATGTCCACAATGAGGTCCACTCCTCTTCCCCTGAACAGGACAGCGCTCTTCTCCGTCACTTGCTCCAGGAAATGATGAATCAGAGCCGAGTTTCTGCTCTTAACAAAGACCTGCCACCGGTACTTGCCCCTGATCTTGGCGAGGGGCGCCTCAACCGGCCCGAGAACCGTGATCTCCCTGCCCCTCTTGGGCCATTTTCCAATCAGCCGAAACATCTCCTCCGCCAGTTGTTTGCTCATGTCGGATGTCTTGCGCTCATGATTCCCCTGCAGCCTAAGGCAGGCCAGAAACGAAAAGGGGGGATACTCCAACTGATGCCGCAGGTCTGATTCCTGCTCAAAAAAACCCGGGTAGTCGTGGTTTCTTGCGGCATGAATCGCATAGTGCTCCGGGTAGAAAGTCTGAACAATCACCCTCCCCTTTTGTCGACCCCGGCCTGCTCTGCCCGCAACCTGCGAAAGGATCTGGAAAGTCTTCTCCGCCGCCCTGAAGTCGGGGAAACCTAGAGAAAAATCGGCCGCAAGAACACCGACCAGGGTTACCCGGGGGAAATCGTACCCTTTGGTGATCATCTGGGTGCCAATGAGCACATCGATTTCATGAAGGCTGAATTTCCTCAGAAGTTGGAAGGTCTGGCCCTTGCGGCGGACGGTGTCCCTGTCCATTCGAGCCGTCCTGAGTTCTGGATACATTTCGCCCAGGGCTTTTTCCACTTTCTCCGTTCCGAACCCATAGGGTTTCAGGCCGTCCCTTCCGCATGCGGGGCACGTGAAAGCGACTTTTCTTCGAAAGCCGCAGTAGTGGCATACCACATGATTCTCGCTCAGGTGAAACGTCAGGGGCACGTCGCAGTTGGCGCACCGCAGGGATTGCCCGCAGGAGCGGCAAAGCAGAACCCTTGTAAACCCCCGCCGGTTCAGGAAAAGCATGGCCTGACTTTTCTCGGCCAGGATCTTGTCCAGACCTGATCTCAACACAGGGCTGATCATTTCGTCTTCAACCCGGCCGCCCGAAAAGGTCCTCATGTCCACCACCTCCACTTCCGGCAGCGGCCTGCATTCTACTCTTTCCGGCATTCCCAGAAGAGCGTACCGGCCTTTCCGAGCATTGTGGAAGGATTGAACCGAGGGCGTCCCGGAACCCAAAAGCACAAGCGCTTTTTCCATTCTCGCACGCACCACGGCCGCGTCCCTTGCCTGGTAGCGAGGGGCTTCTTCCTGCTTGTAGGACGTGTCGTGCTCCTCATCCACGATAATCAGCCCCAAACGGGGCAAAGGTGCGAACAGAGCGGAGCGGGCGCCGATGACCAGATCCACGTCGCCTCTTGCCATTTTCATCCATTGGTCATATCGTTCTCCCCGGCTCAGCCCGCTGTGGTACAAGGCCACTTTTTCCCCCAGGCGGTTTCGAAAAAGCCCTTCCATGTAGACAACGAGAGCGATTTCCGGCGCCATGAGGATTGCCTGCCTCCCCTGGCCGATGACATGCTGAATCGCCTGATAGTAGACCTCGGTTTTGCCGCTGCCGGTGACGCCGTGGAGGAGAAAAGCGGCAAAGGCCTTTCTTTGGAGTGCTTCCCGAAGAGCGCTCAACACCCCTTCCTGTTGTCCGGAGAGACTTTCAGGAGGAGGGTCTGACGAAAGAAGGTTTCCTGCAGGATCGCGTACGACCGTCGCTGAGTACGCTTCCAACAGGCCCTTGCGGATCCACTTCTTCACGAGGTAAGCGCCGTTCGAATAGGTCGCGCAAAGCTCCGCAACAGCAATACCGCCGGAGCGGAAAATCCGCTCCAGAAAATCCCTCTCGTTCCCTGCTGAAGGGGAGCCATCTTGTTCCTGAAACGAGCCTTCCACAGAAGCCCCCTTCCCAAGCCTGACAAAGCGCCGCAGGAGGGGCCCGGTGCGGGCTGCGCCTTTTCTGTAGTCGAGCGCGAGAAGGCCCTGTTTGTGCAAAGCATAGAGATCCTTCAGCGGCACGGGAGCCTTTTTTTTCGGGTGAGCTTTTACCCACAGCAAAAGGTCTCTATCCTGAGGGGACAAGAAGTCCAAAGCCCTCTCCCCCTTTTCGGTCAAACGGGCTGCCACGAAAAAACGCATGTTGAGGCCGCTGGGCAGAGCGGATCGGATGAGACGACCCAGGGGATGCATGTAGTAGTCCGCCATCCACTGGAAAAAGGGCACCATGGATGGATGAAAGAGAGGCTCCGGGTCCAGCACCTCCAGAATGTCCCGGAGTTCCCTCTCCCCGGAGTGCGGGACCTTCTCCAGAATGTATCCGGTCACATTTTTCTTGCCGAAAGGCGCCAGCACTCTGGAACCGACCTTCGCCTTCAGAAAAAGGTCTTGAGGGACCGAGTAATGAAACGTGTTCCTCACCGGAAGTTCCACTGCGATTCGAAGGACCGGCTTTTCTTTGGCTTCCAAAAGAGCACCTTCTACAAAAGGGCCTCATCGGCCATACTTTTGTTCCAAAGACTTGATGATGCCCTCTACTCTTTCATTCTCGTGGGGGCTTTCCGCAGGGAGGGATTCTTTTTGCACAGCCAGGAACACGGCCGGGATCAAAACCCTTCGCAGTTTGAAACTCTCCATCATCAGCCGCCTTCGACATCCTCTGTTGACGCATGATCCAGGTGAACCGCCATTGCCTCCTGCACCCGATTCATCACTTGGCTCAGATTCTTGCGGGATTGCCCGCCGAGAGGGATGGCTTGGCCTACGATCAAATGGATGACTCCCTTCCGGATCTTTCGACTCCCTTTGGGCACAATTCGATGGCTCCCCTTGATGGTGATGGGAACAATGTCACACCCGGACTTCAAGGCAAGGTGGAATCCACCGGGTTTGAAAGGCTGGAGCCTTCCGTCGTCACTTCGGGTCCCCTCTGGAAAAATCAGTACCGAGGCGCCGTCCTTGATCTTTTTCGCAGCTTCATGCATGCTTTTCAACGCCTTCCGTGGTTCCTCCCTTTCAATACCGATGTATCCGGCTCTCTTCATGGCATGCCCGAAAACCGGGATCTCCATGAGTTCCTGCTTGACGATAAATTTGAAATCTACTGGCAGGGCGGAAAGGAGCGCGAATATATCAAAATAACTGCAATGGTTCGCCATGTAAATGTTTGTGACCTTCTCCCGAATGTTCTCGGAACCATTCAACACGACCTTTACCCCGCACACCTTCAGAATCGCTTTTGCCCAGGGCACGGCGCAGTAGAAATGAACGAATCTCGCACTGCCGCCCAGAAGAGCGAGAAGGACACCGTAGGTTCCAAAGACCAAAGTGTGGAGCGCAATAAAAAGGTTGAGGAATACAAAGCGAAACATAATGAGGCACCGATATTATTACAACCCATTAAATAGGCTCAAAATACGCATTGACATTATAATATTCGTTAAATATACTAAAAATTAATTACTTATTTTGTAACAGTTTATTATACAAATAGTATGGAGAGTTTCATGCCTGATTATATCGTTTGTTATAAGAAAAGGAACAACCCGCGCACACATGGACATGCATGCGCGGGTTGTTCCTTTTC
>JAWOJI010000170.1:0-3693 GCA_046481735.1 Desulfatiglandales bacterium
TGGAACCAACGTCCTGACCAATGTGATCAACGAGGCGGGCGGGTATCCGACCCACAACTTCATGTGGGGTCGTTTTGAAGGGTGCGCCAAGATTAGCGGAGAAACCCAGGCTGAACTGGAGAATCAGAGAGGCGGGGAAGGCTCCGCAACCCACGGCTGCCACCGGGGCTGCATCATCCGCTGTTCGGGCACCTTTTACGACAAGGACGGCCACTACATGACCAAGCAGCCGGAGTACGAAACAGTGTGGGCCCACGGCGGCAATTGCGGCATCGATGATATCGATGCCATTGCCATGCTGGACCGCCTCGACGACGACTTCGGTGTGGACACCATCGAGATGGGCGCCACCATTGCCGTTGCTATGGAGGCAGGGTTGGCTAAGTTCGGCGACGCCCAAGCGGCCATTAACCTCGTCAAGGAGGTGGGCAAAGGAACCCCCTTGGGACGGATTCTAGGCAACGGCGCCGCAGTGACCGGCAAGGTCTTCGGTGTGGAGAGGGTTCCGGTGGTAAAGGGACAATCTATGCCCGCCTATGACCCCAGGACCGTCCAGGGTATCGGTGTCACCTATGCCACGAGCACCATGGGCGCGGATCACACGGCCGGATATGCAGTGGCCACAAACATTCTCGGCGTGGGCGGCAAGGTGGATCCCCTCAAGCCCGAAGGCCAGGCCGAACTGTCCAGAAACCTGCAAATCGCAACGGCCGCCATTGATTCTACGGGAATGTGCCTTTTCATTGCCTTTCCGATCATGGACCAGCCTGAGACCTTTCAGGCCCTCATCGACACCATCAACACCTTCTACGGACTGAAGCTGACCGCAGACGACGTGACGGCTCTTGGCAAATCCGTCCTGAAGAACGAGCGTGACTTCAACACCAAAGCCGGTTTTACGGCAGCGCAGGATCGCTTGCCCGAGTTCTTCCAGAAGGAGGCTTTGCCGCCTCACAATATTGTTTTCAGTGTGTCCGACAAAGATCTGGACTCGGTATTCAACTGGTAGCTTGAACCTCCAGGGAGGTCTCCAAGGAGCCCTCCCTGTTTTTTTGACCCCTGTCAAACCATGCTATGACCCCTCACAAGGACCAAGATCCGAGAAATGCTTTTCCTGGGTCTGACGTGCGCCTGTTCGTCCCTTCGGAATCAGCGTCCCTCTTTAACGACTTGTTCCAGGAAGGAGTCCTGGTCAACGCCAGGATAGGGGTCAGCATTCAGTCTTTTCTTTGCGACACCCTTGGGTTGGATCCTCGATATGTGGAAGAACGGATTCAGACTGTGTTTTTGAACGGCAAAGCCGTGGACGACCCAGCTTCCGCCGTCATCCCCGATCATGCCGTCATCGCTCTTTCCGCCGCCATGCCCGGACTGCTCGGCGCAACTCTGCGCAAGGGAAGCTTTTATGCCGCCATGCGCAGCGAGATATCCCATGCCTGGCAGGCCGCTGTTTCTCCCCACGAGGGAAAAGTTCTCCTCAAGCTGTTCAACCTGCTTCCCGGAGAGATCGGAGCCTTCATCCTGGAAAAAGGGGTGTGGCTGAAAGGGGACGTCTTGAAGAGATTTTTTGAGAAGCGACTCCCCCGTCTGTCAGAGGGGGGCGTCCATGCCGAAAAAAATGACAGGTCTGTGGATGTAGAACTCCTCGCCCGGCAAGAGTGGCCTGCCGGTCAAGAGGTTTTTCTGAGGGTGCTTACGGAGTAACTATCCGCCTGCCACGGGCGGGAACACGCCGATCCTGTCTCCGTCTCGGATTGCCTGGTCCTCCTCGGCGTGCACACCATTGACAAAAACCACTTTCACGGCACCCAACGGGACCTTGATGGACTCCAGCAGATCTTTCACCGTCGTCCCTTCTCGAACCTCCACTTTGGAGGAGTTTCTCCACGGTTCAGGCATGTAGCGTGCGAGAGAGGCATAAAGCCTGAATTCTATCCTCATCATCTCTCCAGAAGCCATGAACTCACCCCTTGGACCGTTCTGTGCCGACTTATCCCCGCAGGTGACTTCCTATCAGAAATGCTGTAAGTAGTTTACTATATTTTTTGCAAAAGGGGGAGCCATGAAAGGAGGAATGAACACCGACATTGAAAGCAGGTCCAAAATCATGAGGGATCCGGCGGGCCGCGATGTTAAGATCCTGGAAGAGCATCTGGCCCTTGAAGTTGGGCAAGCCCACGGTCTCGCCCTCCACGAGGTTTACACAAAGGCCCTTCGGCTGGGCATCTGTCCCTACCGCTACCTCAGGAATCGGGAAATCATTTCGCTTGAGGAACAGTTGAGGTTGGCCGAGGCGCGAGTCGCTGTTGTGGGAGCGGGCGGCCTCGGGGGATCGGTCATCTCCCTGTTGGGCCGCACAGGGGTCGGTCATCTCGTGGTGGTGGACTCCGATGTGTTTGACGAGACCAACCTGAACCGCCAGGCTTTTTCCAACACAGGCAACCTTGGAAAACCCAAGGCCGAGGAAGCCCGTTCCCAGATGAAGCATATCAATCCAGCCGTAGAAGTCACTGTTTTTCAAACCCGTATGGAGGAAGCGAACGGGAAGATGCTTCTGGCCGGATGTCAGGTCGCGGTTGATGCCCTGGACAACGTTGAAACCCGCCTGGTTTTGGAAGCGGCGGCACAAGCGCTCTGCATTCCCCTGGTCCACGGGGCCCTTGCAGGCTTCGAGGGCCAAATCATGAGTCTGATGCCGGGAGACGAAGGGCTCCGGCGGATTTACGGCAAGAAAAAGAAGGGGGCCGAAAATCCGCCTCGGCCGGAAGCGGTTCTGGGTGTACCTGGAATCACGCCGGCCCTTATCGCCGCTTTCCAGGCCATGGAAGTAATCAAAATCCTCCTGAATCGTGGAAACCCTTTCAGAAACACCATGGTTTACCTTGACCTTGAACGGGGTGAGGTCAACCGGTTTCGGTTTGACTAGTCATGCGAGTGATCCGAACATCTTGTGCTCAGGGGGCCAGGGACGCAGCGGGGTCGGTCGTCATCATCGACGTTTTCAGGGCCTTCTCCTGCGAACCTCTGTTCTTCCGCTTCGGCGCAGCCGGTGTGATTCTCGAAGCCGACCCTTCCAGGGCCGCTGCCATGAAACGCGATCACCCCGAATTCGTGCTCGTCGGCGAGGTCAACGAAGTTCCCTTGGAAGAGGCGGATCTGGGAAACTCCCCCTCCGAAATCCTCCTCAAGGGCGAAAGCTTTTTCAGAGACAAGACCGTCATCCACCGAACCACGGCCGGTGTGACCGGCGCGGCAGAGGCTCTGGAACGCGCCGATGAAGTTATCCTTGGAAGTTTTATGACCGCCAAAGCTGTTGCCGCCTACATCAAGGAGAAAAATCCGCCCCTTGTCACGCTGGTGGCAATGGGGGACAGGGCGGAGAGAGAAGCTCCTGAGGACGAAGCCTGCGCCGATTACATAGAGCATCTCCTCACCGGAACGCCTTACGATCCCTTGTCGAGCCTCAGGGACGTCGTCTTTCAGCCCACGGCACAGAAATTCATCAAAGGCGTCAAACCTTACCTTCCCAGAGAAGATCCGCTTTTTTGCCTTCAGCGGGATCTCTTCGATTTTGTCCTCCTGGCCAGGAAACAGGAGGAACTTATGGTGGTTTTCAAGATCGATCATTTTTCATCCAGATGGTAGGCTTTGATTTTGGCGAGGAGCTTAGGGCGGCTGATCTCGAGTATTCTG
>JAWOJI010000196.1:0-4031 GCA_046481735.1 Desulfatiglandales bacterium
CGGTCTACCTCGCGGAGCAGACCGAGCCGGTGCGGCGCCGAGTGGCGCTGAAGCTCATCAAGCTCGGCATGGACACGCGCCGGGTGGTGGCGCGGTTCCGGGCCGAGATGCAGACCCTGGCCCTGATGAGCCACCCCCACATCGCGCAGGTCTACGACGCGGGCACGTCGGCCGAGGGGCGCCCGTACTTCGTGATGGAGCACGTCCCCGGAGCCCCGATCACGGCTCATATCAAGCTCTATCTGATCTACGTGACGCTGAAGGTCAGAAAAAACAACAAGGCCCTGTTCCGGGAAGGCGGGTATGTTTCTCTCCATACGACCGGGACTCTTGGAGATCATGTGATTGCCTTTGCCCGGAATGAGGGCAAGAGGTGGTCGGTAACGGTCGCTCCCCGCTTTTTCGTTGGGCTGAGCGATCAGGGAGGTCATCCCCTAGGCGAAGAGGTATGGAAAGATACGGCGTTGGTTTTGCCGCAAGAGGCCCCGAAAAAGTGGGAGAATGCGCTGACCGGAGAGAAGATCATCGGCCTCAGGTCTATTCCCCTTGCAGAGATCCTGAGAATTTTTCCGGCGGCGCTGTTGATGAGCGAGGATAACGGATAAGAGGTGAAATTATGGGCGAGGTGTTGCAGTTTCGATCCAGCGCTTCCCTGGAAAAACTCACAGGGGCAAAGGCCTACACCCTTGATGAGTTGCTCCGGATGATTCGCACCTGCACGGAGTCATCCATTTTTTACCACACCTTTTCCGCATTTCTCAAAATGAGGGAAGTGCGTCTTCCTTACAACAGCGATTTTGCGCGGTGGGTTTACGGCAGCCTGAATGAAAAGGCTCTGGCCGAACAGATGCTGGCTGTGGATTTTTTCGAATACAACACGGTGGATGCCCTCCGGGACCGGCTTGCAGGGATCATTGAGGGATATCGATCTTTCAGACCTTCAGCCTTTGAAAAAAAGGCGGATGAGCCTTTCTACCTTCACGATGTTCAGCGCTTCGTCTATCTCACAGACAAATTCGCTTATGATTTGAAATCATTCAGGGCCCTTCTCCCGACTATCAGCCTCTACTCCCTTTACTACCATTTTATCGAATCCCGGTTGGAGACGAAGCTGCGATGCGACGATTTCTCGAACTGGATCGCGGAGAGTCTGGCGCTGCCCGATCTGGCGAAAAGGGTGCGGGGTATCGACATCCACGTGTATACCCTGGAAGGACTGAGAAAGCGGATAATCGATCTCGTCGACGAGTATCTTCAAGAGCGCAGGGGCAAAGGAGTTGAGCCATGAGCGAGCCTAGTCTGTTTGATTACCGCGATGTGGTAGGCCCCGACATCATCGAGGAACTCACGATTCTTGCTTCCCACGTGGGCAATCGATCCATGAAGATGGTCAACTCCACGGCGGTGGGAGGGGGCGTGGCGGAGATGCTCCGCCGTATCGTGCCCCTCCTCTCCGAACTGGGTGTCCAAGTCGAATGGGAGGTCATCAAGGGAGACGAGCCCTTCTTTGAGATCACCAAGGCATTTCACAATGCCCTGCAGGGCAAGGAGGAGGTTTTTTCCGAAAAGACCTTTGAAACCTATCTGCGCTACAATGACATGAACGAAGAAGCGATGAGGTTCGACCAGGACCTGATTGTCATTCACGATCCCCAGCCCGCCGCCATGGTCCGCCGGCACGAGAATCGCAAGAACCGCTGGGTCTGGCGCTGTCATATCGATCTTTCCCACCCGAACAAGCAGCTCTGGCAGTTTATGGCGCCTATGATAGAGCGATACGATGCGGCCATCTTTACCTCTGCACTTTTCTCCCCCCGGCTTAAGATTCCCCAGTATCGGTTTTATCCGGCCATCGATCCCCTCGACGACAAGAACAAGGATTTGACGGACGGCTACGTCGAAGAGGTATTCGCGAAATACAGGATTCCGAGGGACAAGCCCATCGTTACACAGATCTCAAGGTACGACCCCTGGAAAGATCCGGTTGGGGTGGTAAAGGCCTTTAAAATGGCGCGAAAATATGTGGACTGCCGGCTTCTCCTCGTGGGAGACAAGGCGGCGGACGACCCTGAATCGGACACGATCCTGGCCCAGGTGAAGGACGAGGCGGAAGAACACCCGGACATCCATATTCTTCTCTTCAGCCCTTCTGTCGCTGCGGAGATCAACGCATTTCAGCGGGGCTCGGACATCGTTCTCCAGAAATCCCTGAGAGAAGGTTTCGCACTGACCGTGTCCGAAGCCCTTTGGAAAAGCCGGCCCGTCGTCGGAGGAGCTGTGGGAGGCATCCCGGTTCAGATCATTGACGGCCACACGGGCTTGCTTGCTCACACTGTGGAAGGGGCGGGTTTGGCGATTCGCTCCCTTCTCAATCGGCCGGACTTTGCAAGAGAGCTCGGTGAAAACGGCCGTTGCAGGGTCAAGGACGAGTTTCTCATCACCAAGAACCTGAAACGATATCTCCTCCTCCTGCTCGGCCTCGACAAACCTCAGGGGGGATCCGTGTTCCTGAACGCATAGCGAGGAAATCCTCTTGACTCCCGTTGTTTTTTTCTGTTTTATACGGGGTAGCGTATTCCTCTCCGGTTCTACATCGAACAGGGGGTTCTCCTGTGAGCCATCATCGTAAATTGTGCCTTTCATGCTCCTGGCGGGTTCTTGCAGCCTGCCGGGAGCTGTTCCTGCGCGTTGGAATGAGGTTTAGCAATCTTGGTCCTCTGGACCCGGATTTTTACTCGGTGGGGTTTTCAGAATCCCAGAAGTCAGGATGGGATGGTTCCGTTGAACACGTTTTGAGGGCGAAGGGCTGTAGCGTTCGGAAGTCCATTCATGCCGGGGGAGGGTCACCATGACCATGATCACGATTTCAAGAGGGACATTTGTCGGGGGAAAAACGCTGGCGGAACGCCTTGCCGAAAGACTCGGGTATTCCTGCCTGAGCCGTGAACAGGCTTTGGCCCATGCGGCCGACGAGTACGGAATCGCCAAAGAGGACCTGGATGCGGCTCTCACCGAGCCTTCGGTTCTATGGGAGCAGTTGCCCGGGAAGCGTATTGCCTACTTGAAGTGCATAACAGCCATCATCCTGCAGAGCGCCGAACAGGGAAACCTGGTTTACCACGGCCATGCCGGACACCTGTTGCTTCGAGGTATTCCCCATGTGCTTCGGGTGAGGGTGGTGGCGGACATGGAGTTTCGCATCAGGGCCGCCATGGAGAGGCTCAAGGTCACGAGAGACAAAGCCATAGGCGAAATTGAGAGGCTCGACAACAAAAGACGGAAATGGATCAAATTTCTTTACGGTATCGAGTGGGAAGATCCTCATCTTTATGACGTGGTGTTGAATCTTGAACGGCTCACCATCGAGGGAGCGTGCGAAACCATCATTCGAATGACGGACCTGGATGAATTCAAGATCTCGGATGATTCTCGAAAAGCGCTGGAAGATGTCACGCTCGGCAGCAGGGTGTGGGCTGCTCTGGCAAAGAATGATATGACCAGGAAGGGGGCGGTCAAGGTTTCTGCAGAAGGGGGGCGGGTGACCATAGAGGGGAGTGTTGGGTCGCAAAAGGTGGTGGATGCCATCCCCGAAGTGGTTCGTCACGTGGAAGGCGTCAGGGAAATCAGAAACGAAGTTGGGGTAGGCACGGATTGGTACTGGTAGAAAATTAGGGGTTGACCATCGGGATTGAACTCATATACTATCGCATTTTTCCGACAGGAGACACACCATGACGCTCATCAAAGAACACCTCGTCAGGAGCACCTATGACAACGTAGGTTTGTCCAAGTCCAAGTCTTCCGAGGCGGTGGAAACCCTTTTCGAGATCATGAGGAATGCCCTGGGCTCGGGAGAGGATGTCCTCATCTCCGGATTTGGGAAATTTTGCGTAAAGGGGAAGAGCGAGCGGCGGGGCAGGAATCCGGCAACGGGTCAGGATATGGTTCTCGGGGCCAGGCGGGTGGTTACGTTCAGGTGCTCCCCTGTGCTCAGAAACAAGATCGTCGGCAATGATGAGACGAAACCCTAG
>JAWOJI010000213.1:0-2973 GCA_046481735.1 Desulfatiglandales bacterium
TGAATCCGCTTGCATCAACGATTTGCGCCATGTCTCTTCTCCGTTTTCTTTGCGCTCTCTCCGAACTTGGCGGTGAAACAATTAAGCCGCCTTTCGTCTCATGGTAAATCCGATAAACAGGCATGTCAGCAGCCCGATTATCACTGCCGGGACGCCGTAAGGCCCGACCCCGGCCGGCGAACTGGCCAGGCCTAAATTATGGGAAATGCCGGCTCCCACAATCATGCCCAGCACAAAAACAGCGGCATCGCCGTCCCCTTCGCCTGATAGGAAAAGCTGGCGACCGGGACACCCTCCGGCCAGTGCAAAGGCAAGCCCCGCCAAAACCATGCCGCCGAAGTTCCAAAGGGACATGGTGTGAGCCACAGGCTGCTTTTCAAATCCGGCATTGAACTGGCCCAGGATCAAGTTGGTCAGAAAGGCAAAGACCACGAGTCCGACGAGTCCCATGAACAGATGGCTCTGGCGGAATAAGATCAGATCCCTGAAGGCGCCCATGGTGCAGAAGCGGGTTCGCTGGGCAAGGAACCCGACGGCAAGCCCGACAACAAGGGAAACGGCCAAGGGCGCATACATGGAGCCCGGCCCTTTGAGGCTGTAGAAAAGCACGCCGCTCTTGGCCTGACCTTCTATGGGAGGGAAAACGATTCTCAAGACAAGAAACCCGAGCATGATCAGGGGAAGCAGCCAGCCGACGCTGCTGTACGTTTTTTCCGCCCTGCCCAGGTTGTATCCACCTTTGAGGAAGAGGATCCCGATCCAGATGCCGCCGATCAGCCCAAGCAAGCCGAAAATCGCATTGCCGTCACCGGCCGAAAGACGGAGGAGAGCCCGCCACGGACACCCCAGGAACACAAGACCGCCGATCATGGCAAAGACCCCCAGCACGAACCGTACGATCGGCGCGGATCCGGCCCTGGGTCGGAATTCCTTGAACATATAAGCGGCGATCAGCGAGCCGAGCACAAAGCCGAGGATTTCAGGCCGCATGTACTGGACCACGTCGGCCCGGTGAAGCCCTAAGGCCCCGGCGATATCCCGGTCAAAGCAGGCCACGCAGATGCCCATGTTCCCAGGGTTTCCCATTTTCTGTAAAAGGGGCGCCAGGACCCCAATAAAGGCCCCTACTCCGATTATTCCCCACCGAGTGGCAAAAACGTTCTTGATGCTGCCCATGTTCAACCTCCCTTGGATGGTTTTGCGCTTCTCGCTTTTCGATTCTTATGACCGATGCCCTGCCAAAACCCCTTCATGCCTTTACCCGCAGGCACCTCTTCACCGAGAACTTTTCTTTTTTCTCCGGGTTCAGGGCGGATCAAGAAAGGCCATTGGGGAAAGGGAAAGGTGTAAGGATCGAATCGGCCGAAACTCTTGGCCCAACCTACCGGACCCGGGTAGAAGCAATCGTGACGCGTCACGTAAAGCCGAAAGATCCTTTCATGAAGAGGAACTCCTGAAGAGGGTTTACAAATATCAGGCGGATCGTAATGGCATGTGGCCGATCTGTCAAACTGGAAATTCCGATTCTTTTTTTTGAAAGGAATCGGCTGCTCCGATGGTGAAACAATGTCCTCCCCAAACGTCTTGACAATCTGCCGGGCCCGTTCCATGATTCCCGGGACGGCGAGCCGACGGGTATGAAAAAAAAGCCCATTCACCGGAGTCTGAAAAATGCTGGAATTAAACATTCCCTCCCGGGGATTGATCCAACTGCACTACCTCGTTCTCGATCTCAACGGCACCATCGCACTTGACGGCAAGCTTTTGCCCGGCGTTAGTGAACGGGTCGAGGAGCTGCGGCCCACGGTGGCGCCATGGCTCCTGAGCGCGGACACACAGGGGACCCTGAGTGAATTGGCTGCATCCATGGGCGTCCAATGGAAACGACTCGATTCAGGGGATGAAGCACGACAAAAGCTCGCTTTTGTCGAAGAACTGGGCGCAGAAAGGGTGGTCGCCTTCGGCAACGGCGCCAACGACGCCATGATGCTGCGCAAGGCCGCACTGGGGATCGCGGTCATGGGCGCTGAGGGCCTGGCCACAGAGTGCCTTACGGCTTCAGTCCTCGTGGCGCCTGGCATCGAATCGGCCCTAGACCTTTTCCTATATCCTCGCCGTCTGCTGGCCACCCTGCGGAGATGAAGATATCCGACAGCAACGATTATAGCCTTGATTTTTATTTTTTATTGGATTATCTGATACATAAGGGGATCGAGCGGTCCCTTAAAACCTTCCTTTAATCTTAAGGATTCCATCCTTTTCCCATCTTGATTCGGTCCAAAGGCGAGAGTCCTGTGCAATGATCGTCGAGGACTCATTCCCGGGAGGATCACCCGGTCCGGCTGTGAGGAGCAGTCCTCCGGTCGATCCGTTGCAATGAACATCCATAGAGCGGGGGAAAGAAAAGACCATGAACATTTACATCGGCAACCTTTCGTACAAGGTCACGGAGGAGGATTTGCAGCAGACCTTTTCAGAGTTTGGGCAAGTCGCATCGGCAAAAATCATCACGGACATGGCGACGGGCAGGTCCAAGGGTTTCGGCTTTGTCGAGATGCCCAACGCCCAAGAGGCGGAAGCCGCCATTCAGGCTTTAAACGGCAAGGAATTGAAAGGCCGCGAGATCAATGTGGGGCAAGCAAAGCCGCGAACTGAAGGGCGGCAGGGAGGCTACGGCAGAGGAAGAGGGGGTCCCAGGAAGTACTGAAGGCATTTGAAGGAGATCCCTCCGCTCATCACAGTAAAAGAGCCTTGGCTTTTATAAATTTGTCTATATTCATTTATATTGTTATTTATTAATTATAACTAGCTATTTTATTGACGCCTAGGGAGAGGAATCTCGCTTTTTCTTGAATAGAGAAGGCCCCTGTGCTAGATATTCTTTGCAAATCGCTTCGCATGACATCCGCGCTGCGGTGAAATAAGATGGGGCCCCATGAGTAATGTTGCAGGAGAGTGATTCATTGGGAGGTA
>JAWOJI010000247.1:0-8898 GCA_046481735.1 Desulfatiglandales bacterium
TCCACCAGATCCCCGGTCGAAACGAGAAGATCCGGAGACGCGCTCCTCACTTTCGAGAGGATTCTTTCGAGCCTTGTTTCCCTGACGATCACCCCCAGGTGCACATCGGAGATCTGGACGATCCGGATAGGCTTCTCCGTGGTCGGAAGTTTGGCCGTCGCGATCATCACATGTTGCGTCCGGATATGAAGAGCCTCAAAAAACCCGTACCCGCCGGCCAGAACGGCCACGCCGAGGGCTGCGATGAACGCATGGCGACCGGAGAGGGCGAGCAGGAATGAATCTTTGCCGAGAGCGATGCTCACGAAGTGCGCCGCCACCCGCAAAGCGTCCAGGAAAAGGGAGGTGCACACGAAGATGAACAGGAGCCCCATCCACGAGTACCCGATGTAGGCCATGGTTTTTGCGAAGGCTTCGAACCCGAGGTTTTCCGAGACGCGAACAATGATGGGTGAGAGAATCATGACAAGCATGAAAAAGACGAGAAATGCCGTCGAACCTGTTCCCAGGAGCAGCGCCCTTTTGGCTTTCATGAAGGCGTAAAGATGAAGAGAACTGTAAAGCGTCAGAAACGTGGAGAGAAAAAGAATAAAGCCCAAGATGAATCCTCCCGGAATGAAAACTTAGGCAGCACGTCAGCTTTTTGAAAGACTGTGCTGCTTGTCGAGAGCACGCGTACCCTGTCCGGCTTTCTTAAAAAGCTCGATTGATGCAAGCGGTTTAATTTTTTTACAGTAATGCTCATTGCTGCAAATGCCAGGAAATTACGACCAGGCCCTCGGATTTTTGAAATTGAAGCAACACCAAGAGCAAGGAAAGCAGCAGGAAAAGGGGACAGAATTCAGCATCCGGAACAGGAGGAAAGACTCTCCCTGCTTTCGCAAGGACGCATTTCCGCCTTTTCAGGCCTTCCAGGTGCGCAAGGATGGGGTTCCCCGCGGCAAAATGTTCCAGCCGTCAAAGAAAACACTTGAAATTGAGCGTCATCTCGGAGAGAAAAGGATGGGAGGGTCTGGGATTTATGGAACTCTGATGAGGATCATGGTTTTCGCAGCTTTTTGAAACAGCCAAATCAACACAAGTGTTTTGATCCATCGTAAATGGCAAAGATTGAAAAAATAACCCGTCGGCCGTCCTTGAAGCTGGTCCGTGGTCGCCGCGTCTGCGAAACCCGGGCAGGGAGGGTGCGAGTCGCTGCCGCCCCTAGAGACACCCCTCCTTTTCCGGTGGAAGCCTTTGTCTTCGAGGAAGACACATTTCTGGTTATGAGTGCCGACCCTGCGCCGCGTGATCCAAAAGTCCCGATGGTGAAAATCATGAGCGGTCTCATTGAGACGCAACCCAGAACCCCGGGCGCCGTTGTGCTGCAGGGGCAAACCCCTTTGCGAATTCTCGCGATTGTCCATGATTTCAACCAGGAACCCTCCTGGAAACCCGAGTGGGTAGAAAGTGCCCTGCACCATGCTTTTCAAGTAAGCCGGAAGCTGCGAATTCATTCGCTAGCAACCCCTCTTCTCGGCACGGTGTACGGCTCTTTGGAGAAGAAGCGTTTTCTGGAGATGCTGGTGCGCACCCTTCAAGGCGCCAGGCTTGATTACCTGAGCCTCCTCTGGCTTGTGGTGTCTGAAGGTGAAAGCTCGTCAGTTATCAAGGATTTGAAGGCTGAAATGGAGAGGCAAAACCCGGACCTTTTCTCTCCTGCTTCTTTCCCGGTCTGATCATGCGTTATGCCATTCTCACCAATCCCGCCTCCGGCACCCTGAACCGGGAATCCAAACACCGAGCCCTAGAGCCTGCAGCGACGATTCTGAACGCGAGGATTTATGGGCTGGAGGCCGAAACAACGGAAGAGTTCGTCCGGTGTGCCAGGGAGATCGCGCGGTGTACGGACATCCTGGTCGTTGCAGGGGGTGACGGCACCGTCTCCGACGTCGTGAACGCCATTGACACGAGCCGAACCCCCATTGCCTACCTCCCCCTGGGAAGCGGAAACGCCCTGGCCTACGGCCTCGGTTACCCCATGGGGATAGTGCGAAGCGCTCACCGCATTCGGGCCGGCAGAATTCACGACTACGATTTGATCCATTGTGACGGCAGGAAGCGCGCCATCCTTGCCTCCATCGGCATGGAAGGAACCGTGATCGAGTTTCGAGATCGGTATCTGGCCCACGGCCTGAGAGGCTTCGTTGCCTATGGGTGGGCTTTTTTCAGAGCCTGTGCTTTGCGCCGGAGGCCCTTGCCCCTGTCGCTCGACCTTGACGGGAACCGGACCGATTCACCTTCGAAGTGCTGCCAAAAGCCCTTAAGATCAAATGCTGAGCGAAAGGCCTGAACGATATGCCGTCGAGTCATCCGAACAATCTGGAGATCTCCGAGGTTCTTGAAAGGAATGATCTCTTGCGGCACGTTCATCTGAGCTTCAATGGTAGGCTCGAAGTTTCACGCGCAACCGCGAGATTGCTCTCTTATGTATCTGGGAGATCCTGGACTCGGTAAGGTGGTAGATCCCGGCGATTTCCTTCAATGTCAACTCTTCGTAGTAGTATAACGATATGATCTCTCGCTCCATGGCTGAAAGCTCCTTGATGGCGCCCGCCACGACATCCTTGATTTCTTTCACCGTGAGCCGGTCCAAAGGCGAGGCCGCCACAAACGCCTCGGGCCGTTTGCCGACCTCCCCCTCCAGTTGCAAGTCGTCAATGCTCAGGAAACCGGAGCATGCGCCTCGGTGAACAATTTTGAAGTACCCATCGAGTCCGATACCCATTTCCTCGGCAATTTCCCAATCCTCCGGCTCTCTTCCCGACCGCTTTTCAAACGCCAGAATCGCGTCTTCCACACGCTGGATGTCTTTTCTGACGGATCTTGGAAGCCAGTCCATCTTCCTCAGTTCATCGAGCATGGCGCCACGGATGCGGTGTTCGGCGTAAGTCTTGAACTTGATGCCAAGGCCCGCGTCGAACTTCCTGACGGCATCCAGCAAGCCCAAAACTCCCGCACTGACTAGCTCTTCCCTCGACACTGACAGAGGAAGCTTCACGGCCAGCTTTTTGGCAATGAAGTGGATGAGGGGAGCGTACCGCAGGACATTGCCTTCCCGCTCCCCGCCTCCGTCACGTGGTTCCAACCCATGAGAATTCTTACTATACTTATGGAGTTGCGCTTTCATTCCTGTTTACACCCATGATCCTTTTAAATAGGAACTTGATGTTGCCGTCCGAAGGTTTCTGCTCTCCGTAACCCAGTACGAATTCAGCCAGAAGGCTGAAGCTGCAGCTGGAAGGGCTTTCGGGATAACAGCACACCACCGGCTCTCTTCGGCTCACCCCTTTCTGGAGCAGTCCGTCCCAAGGAATGCATCCGGCGTAATCAATGCAGACTTCCGGCATGAGCTTCGCCACCACCCCACTCAGATTCTCGTAAACCACCCTGCCCTGGGTCTCGTCCTTGACCATGTTCGACAGAAGCAGGAAATCCTTGACCCCGTGATGCAGAAAAAGAGTTTTTATGAGGGCATAGGCGTCCGTGATGGATGTCGGTTCGGGTGAAATCACAATCACCCGTTCCTCGGCAACAAGGTTGAAGAAGATCACGTTGGAGGATATGCCCGACCCGGTGTCGATAAGCAGAAGGTCGAAGCATTCGTTTAGCGCATCGAATTCGCTCAGGAGGTTGGCCTTTTGTCTTTCGCTGAGGTGGGCCAGGTCCTGAACGCCTGAAGAGGCAGGGATCACCGCCACCCCTTCCGGCCCCTCGACGATAATTTTCGACAATTCCTTCTCGCCCCGGATGGTCTCGCCGATGGTGTGTCTGGGGTTGATGCCGAAAATGATGTCCAGATTGGCCAGCCCCAGATCAGCATCCAAGACCAGCACCTTTTTCCCTTTGCGCTGGCAGGCGATAGCCAGGTTGCCTACCACATTGGTTTTCCCCACGCCGCCTTTCCCGCTCGTCACGGCAAAGACTCTCGGCTTCGAACTTTTTCCGGATTTCGTCTCGCTTTCCTTGCCCTTCTCTCGCCTGCGTCGCCCGGACTCGAGGGGCGCCAGTTTTCTCAGTTTGGCGGCGTGCTCCATGTTTCCCGTTCCCCGTTTTGAACAATGGTTCGTCTTTACACCCTCCACCTCTGATGGAGGGCCCGGCTGGTTTCCTCCGGCTCGGAATAAAAACAATAGGCTCCCGTGCCAGTCCAAGAACGTTCTTCAAAGGGTGGACCCTTGCCTTGCTTGCTACAAAAGCAATTCTTGTGCCAGAGAGAACAGGGAATGAAGTTCAGGACAAAAGACGCCAAGCTTGAAGGGAGGAGAGAAGCGGCGGAGCGGACGACCCCTTAAAATCATGGATGCAGGGAAAGGGAGGGGAGCAGATCGGTGTAACACCGGGCGGAGGAGGCCAGGCCGCAAGCGTCATCATTTTGACAGGTTCTAGCCTGCAGCGGCGCCGAAAAGGTTTTGCTTCTTCATTTTTTCCACAAGGGTGGTTCTCTTGATGTTGAGCAACTTGGCAGCCTTTGCCTTGACTCCACGGCTCTTTTCCAGGGCGTCCAGAATCAGCTTTTTCTCGTAGTCCCGGACTGTATCGTTCAAGGTTCTCCCGACTTCCGGGATCTCCGCCTCTGCCTTGCAGCTCGTCAGCGAATGATACTGGATATGCTCCGGGAGGTCGGAAAACCCGATTACGTCGTTGTCGCAGAGGATGATCATCCTTTTTATGACATTCTCGAGTTCCCGAACATTGCCGGGCCAGTCGTATTCCATTGCAGCTTCAAGCGCTTCCTGGGAGAGGACCAAACCCTTTTTCTCCTTTCCCTTCTGAAATTTGTTCAGAAAAAAGTTGACCAGGAGGGGAATGTCCTCCTTTCTTTGCTTCAGGGCCGGCAGTTTGACGGGAATGACATTGAGGCGGTAATAAAGATCCTCTCTGAATTTTTCATTCTTAATGGCCTGGGAGAGGTTCTTGTTGGTCGCCGCGATAATTCTAACGTCCACATGAAGCGTGTGCGTCCCGCCGACTCTTTCAAAAGCCTGCTCTTGCAGGACGCGCAGCAACTTGACCTGAAGGGCGGGGCTCATTTCTCCCACTTCGTCCAGAAAAATCGTGCCGCCGTCGGCCATCTCGAACCGGCCGATCCTTCGTTTGTGGGCGCCGGTAAAAGCGCCCTTCTCATGGCCGAAGAGTTCGCTTTCGAGCAGTTCCTGGGGAATGGCGCCGCAGTTGATGGTCACCAGGGGCTTGTCCCTTCGAAAACTGTCATAATGGATTGCCCGGGCGATCAATTCCTTCCCTGTGCCGCTTCCGCCGGTGATCAGGACGGTGCAATCCGTGTCGGCCACTTTGTCGATGAGGTCATAAACCTTTTTCATCGCGTCGCTCGAACCGATGATCTGGCTTTCCCGGTATTTTTTCCTCAGCTCCTTCTTGAGCCTCAAGTTCTCTTCTTCAAGGTGTTTGAATTTGAGGGCCTTTTCCACGGTCAAAAGCAGTTCGCTCGAAGTCATCGGTTTGGTGATGTAGTCAAAAGCCCCCATTTTCATAGCCTCTACGGAACCCTTGATCGTTCCATAACCGGTAAGAATGATGCACTTGCTGCTCGGAGAAACCGCAACGGCGTGCTTCAAAACGTCGACGCCGCTCACTTTCGGCATCATCAGATCGGTGAGGACAAGATCATAGTCATTCTCTTCAATTTCCTGCAGTCCCTCCTCACCGCTGTTCGCGGCTTCCACCTCGTAACCGCACGATCTAAGGGTGTCCACCACGACATTCAAATGCTCTCGGTCGTCATCGATCACAAGGATGCTCGCCATATCCTATCCTTCCGGTTCTGAGAAGTTTCAAGGTCCCGGCCCTGTCCCCGGCGCGGTGGGCGCCGGCCGGCCCTTTCCGGCCTGGAGCGCCTCACGAAAGATTGCATTATCCCCTTCTTTCAGTAGCTTTGTCAACCCATCGGCCCGAGCCCTGATCCACCATCAAGACATCATCTGCTGCGTCCCCCTCATCCCTAGTCACTGCGGCGTACATGGCAGGAAGGCACACGGCACAAGGCTCACGGCTTACGAAATACCATTTCTTATATCTCTTGGCCGTGCACCTTGCACCTCTTGCCTTGCGCCGTCTGTGCGCCTTGCATCGGATGCCTTCCTGCTCCTGAAAATGAACTTGGAAAACCGCGCCCGGGGGGATTGCTTACGTGAAGGCAGGAAAGCTCTTTGCTCCGAGCGTCAGTATTTTGACGGGTCATTGCTTCTTGGGTGGAAAAAGCAGCCCCATCTCCCTGTAACAGGAGGATTGGAACAATGGCACACTGCTTGCAGGAATATTCTGCCGTATTCCTGGCAGCATCCCGGAGAGGCCGGCAGTGACCCGATTCGTACGAAACATGGCGCCCAATGATAAGAATCCGGCCCAGGAAAGAGGCCGCCCGATCCGGTCCCATTGACCATGCATGATTTTACAGAAACTGAGAACTTCTATCACAGCGTTTTTGAGCATGCCGGCGCCGCAATGATGCTTCTGGAGGAAGATCTGACCATCTTCGCGATGAACCGGGAAGCCGAAATCCTGACCGGATACTCCAGCGAAGATACGGCACGCGGACTGCCATGGAATCGCATCATCGACGCCAAAGAAAGATTTGCCTATTCCAACCCGGCTATCCCCAACCTGTCCGGGACACACACCACCTATGAAGCCCGTCTCTCCTGCCGCAACGGGCAGGTCAAGCATGTGCTGATCAAGGCAAGGGCCCTTCCGAAGGCGGACAAAGCCATCGCTTCCCTGACCGACATTTCACAGAGCAAAGAGAGCGACAAAGCGCTCCAGGACAAGGAGGAAAAGTATCGTAACATCCTGCAAAACATCGATGAGGGCTACTTCGAGGTCGATCTCGCGGGAAACCTGGTTTTTTTCAGCGACTCCCTGTGCAGGATCACCGGCTATTCAAGGGAAGAACTCCTCGGCATGAACAATCGCCGGTACACGAACCCGGAAACTGCGGAGAGGATGTACCGCGTTTTCAACCAGGTATACCGGACGGGGCATTCCGCGAAGGTGACCGATTGCGAAATCGTCAGGAAAGACGGTGAAACCTGTTTTCTCTCCGTATCCGCTTCACTGATCAAAGACAGCGAGGGAAATGCCGTCGGATTCCGTGGTCTGGTCCGCGACATCAGCCAGCGGAAAAAGAATGAAATCGCCCTGCAGGAAAGCGAGAGCAAATACCGCCATCTTGTCAAGCACGCCCCGGCCGGCATTTATGAGATCGATTTCCTGAGCCGCAGGTTCATCACCGTCAACGAGGTGATGTGCGAGTACACGGGCTACACGCGGGAAGAGTTGCTGTCCCTGAGTCCCTTGGAAATAATGACCGAGGAAAGCCGCACTCGCTTCATCGAGAGATTGAGCAGAGTCGTCGTCGGGGTAAACGTCCCCGAAGCCGCGGAGTACCAGATCCTGGGAAAGGGTGGAAAGGCAATTTGGGTGATTCTTTATACCCGATACAAGTTTGAAAACGGCATTCCCCGGGCTGCCACAGTGATTGTCCATGACATCACCGAACGCCGATCGGCGGAGGAGGCTCTTCGGAAATCTGAAGAAAGATACCGTCTCCTGGTGGAAAACGCGAGCGAGGGGATATTCATCGATCAGCACAACGCCATCAAGTTTCCGAACCCGAAGGCCTTGGAGATCCTCGGGTACTCCGCCGAGGAGCTTGCGGGCACACGATTGACAGACCTCCTGCACCCGCAGGACATCCCTCTCATCGAAGAAATTCATCAGCAGGACAGGCCAAAGAAAGATCGAACCTCCACCCTGCGCCTCAGGAACAAAGCCGGAGAGGAACTCTGGCTCGAGGTGAATGCAGTGCCCATCATCTGGGAAAACGCTCCTGCGTTTCTCCATCTTTTCAAAGACGTCACTCTGCAAAAGAAGCTGGAAGCGCAGCTTCTCCATGCCCAAAAGATGGAAGCCATCGGGACTTTGGCCGGCGGAATTGCACACAACTTCAACAACCTTCTCATGGCCATTCAAGGGAATGTCTCCCTGATGCTGCTCGACTCCGATCCCGGAAGCCCAATCACCGACAGGCTCAACGTACTGGAGAACCTCATCGAGAGCGGATCGAGGCTCACGTCCCAGCTCCTTGGGTATGCCCGGGGAGGGAAAAACGAATTTCAGCCCACGAACCTCAATCTCCTGGCTGAGGAGACCTCGCAGACCTTCGGCCTCACCAAGAAAGAGATCGAAATTCACCTGGATCTTTCCAACGATGTGTCGCACGTCATGGCTGACCGTTCACAGATTGAAGAGGTGCTCATGAACCTGTTCGTCAACGCGGCAGATGCCATGTCTCAAGGGGGCGATCTCTTTGTGACCACCCGCAACGTGACGGAAAAAGCTCTGCGCGGCAAACCGTTCAAGGTCGCGCCCGGCAGCTACGCCTTGATTGAAGTGAGGGACACCGGGAGCGGTATGGACAAGAGAATCAAGAGCCGCATTTTCGATCCTTTCTTTACAACCAAGCCGCCTGGGAGAGGCACAGGCCTTGGGTTGGCTTCCGCCTATGGCATTGTCAAGTCGCACAACGGATATATTGATGCAGATTCCGAGGAAGGAGCCGGCGCCTGCTTTTCTGTTTACCTTCCCTGCTCCGAAGATCTGGAGACATGCAAAACGCCGGAACCTTCCAAGCCGGTTCGGGGGGCGGAAACGCTGCTCCTCGTGGACGATGAAGAGAATGTCCTGAAGGTGGCCCGACTCATGCTCGAGAAACTGGGCTACCGCGTGCTTGCAGCGAAAAGCGGGAAAGAGGCCGTTGAACTGTGCTCTTGCGGCAAAGGTTCCATTGATCTGGCCATCCTGGACATGGTCATGCCCGACATGGGTGGCGGGGCCCTG
>JAWOJI010000239.1:0-19157 GCA_046481735.1 Desulfatiglandales bacterium
CGTCAACGATCTTGTTGCCGAAGTTGAGAACGAAAACACGATCCGATATGTCCATGACGACGCCCATATCATGTTCCACCAGGATGCAGGTCACCTTCCATCGCTTTTCCTCATGAATGTCCAGGATGAAACGGGCCATGTCTTCCACCTCTTCGAGGTTTAAGCCTGCCAGGGGTTCATCCAGGAGAAGCAGTTCCGGATTCAAGGCCAGCGCTCTGCCCAGTTCGACCCGTTTCTGCAAACCGTAGGGAAGCATGTCCACGGTCTTGCTTCGGATGTTTTCGATTTCAAGAAGGTCGATGATCTCCTCTTCAATGAATTTTCTCGAATTCAGCTCCTCCTGCTTGGTTTTCCCAACGTAAATGGACCCGCTGAGGATGCCGGACTTGAGGTGGATGTGCCTGCCGAGACGGATGTTATCGAGAACGGTCATGCCCCCGAAGAGTTCGATTTTTTGAAAAGTCCGGGAAATTCCGAGGGTAGCTCGTGCGTGAGGTTTAAGAGATGTGATGTCCTGCCCCTTGTAATGGATTTTTCCTCTTTGGGGCCTGTAAAGGCCGTTGATGCAGTTCATCATCACGGTTTTTCCGGCGCCGTTGGGTCCGATGATGGAGTGGATTTCACCCTTCTTCACTTCAAGATCGACGCCTGCCAGGGCAGCGACCCGACCGAAGTACATGTGGATGTTCTCGATCTTGAGTAGGGTTTCCCCTTCGCGCACTTCACCGGCTTGATACATAGTCTCAGGCCTCCGTCGATAGAGTTCCTGCCAATGCTCTGAATTTGGGAATCACTTGGAGGGGCAAACGCTCTCGCGTTTGACGTTTGTACCTTTTACTTATTTCAGCGGCGCGTGTCAACCATAATTCGAATATTCTCAAGGAATTTGAGATAGCTGCATCACAGCGCAAATGTAATTGGAATGTAGCTAAAACGCGGTGGGAAGCGCTTGAGGAACGAGGTGTTTCCGGCATTGGGAAAGAAAGTATTCGTCCGTCATGCCTGCGATGAAGTCCCGCACGATTTCAGCAGAAGAGGCTTGCTCCGTGTATTCCGGAGACATTCCTTCCAGAAACTCGGCATAGATCTCCGAGCTATGGTTGCCTGTTTCGAGATCCTGAAAATACTTCTCGAACAAAAGACGAAACATGAGCTTGATCTTCGGCGTTTGCTTCTTGACCTTCTCATTCATGTAAATGTGCGCGTGGTTGAAGCTCTTGAGCTTTCCGAGGGCCTCTGCGACACCTTCGCCGAAACATATATGGTCCTTCTCAAGGCTGTTGAACACGAGATCCTCAACCAGATTGTAAACGATTGTCCCGTTGGTTTCTCCGAGAACACTGCGACATTCCTCCGGGATGTCTTTCCGCTTCACGATACCCAGGCGGATGGCATCTTCAATGTCCCGGCCCACATAACTGATCGTGTCCGCCATCCGGACCACGCATCCTTCCATGGTTGCCGGCCAGATCTCTTTCATTGGGTCCCTTCCCTTTTCCTCGATCTCTTCCTCCATTCGGGCGAAGGTTTTGCCCTGTGCGGGCCGCAAAGCCCGATTGTGCACCTCGCCGTCATGGCAGAGGATCCCGTCGAGAACCTGGAGGGAGAGATTCCATCCCTTCCCTTTCCTCTCGATCTGTTCCAGGAACCGGACACCCTGGACATTGTGACAGAAACGGCTCAAGCCATGCTCCAGGGAAAGCTCGGAGAGAAATCTCTCTCCGTCATGGCCGAAGGGGCAGTGCCCGATATCGTGGCCCAAGGCGATTGCCTCAATGAGATCTTCGTTCAGGGCAAGAAGCCGGCCGCAGGTTCGAGCGATCTTGGAAACAAGCTGCACGTGCAGAACCCTGTGGGTAATGTGGTCATTCTTGATCAGGTAAAAGACCTGGGTCTTGTCTATGTATCTGGAATAGGCGTGTGAATGAAGGATACGGTCTGCGTCGAGGCTGAAGCCTTGCCTGTGTCCCTGGGCGATGGCGGTTTCTTTCCTCTTGCGAACCGCGTCCCGGCTCCTGCACGCCCATGCCGAGAGCCGATTCCCTTCGGCATCGTCCAGCCGAGACCTGATCTGCAGAAGTCGTTCCCCTTTGTTCACCCCGCCGAGCCCTCCTTGAGAGGATATTTAGCTTTTTTTCTTGAAAAATGCAACAAAAGGGTCTATTAATTCTCGTTTATCACTTTTTGAAAAGGCTTTTCACCGGATCTTTTTCGCATTCAAGGCAGGTGAATACACACGTTCGGGGCCCCCGGTGACGGAAGAAGGCGGCTTTACCCCGGGCGGAGGAACAAACCGAGGGAGGGACCCTTTGGGTTCCGAAACAAAAGGAGGAGTCAATGGCGGCATCAATCAGTATGAAGGAGCTTTTGGAAGCGGGGGTTCATTTTGGACATCAAACAAGACGTTGGAACCCCAAAATGAAGCCTTACATTTTCGGGTCACGAAACGGCATCCACATCATCGACCTGCAGAAGACGGTTTCCCTTTTTGCCACGGCCTATGATTTCGTGGTTCGCACCGTGGCGGAAGGCTACCCGGTGCTTTTTGTGGGAACCAAGAAGCAGGCCCATGACTCCGTCGTGGAGGAGAGCGAACGGTGCGGCATGTTTTACGTGGTGAACCGCTGGCTGGGAGGAACCCTGACCAACTTCCAAACGATTCGAAAGAGCGTGAGTCGTTTGAAAGAGCTGGAGACAATGAAAAAGGACGGGTCCATCAACCGCTACACCAAGAAAGAAGCCATGAGGCTTGAAAAGGAACTTGTAAAACTGGAAAAGAACCTGGGCGGCATAAAGAACATGGATGAGTTGCCCGGCGCCGTCTTCATCGTGGACCCCAAGAAGGAACACATTGCCGTAAAAGAAACCAGAAAACTTGGAATTCCCCTGGTGGCCATCGCCGACACGAACTGCGACCCCGATGACATCGACTACATCATCCCGGGGAACGACGACGCGATTCGAGCCATCCGTCTGGTATGCTCGAAAATCGCCAACGCCTGCATTGATGGCCACAATCTTGCCGAAGAAAGACTGAGAGCGGAAGCCGACCTGCAAAAAGAAGGAGAGGCGGAAAAGCCCGAAACCGTGGCGACAGGGGCCGGGGAAAAGGAAGGGCCCGAGATTATCGTTCTTCCCAAAAAAGAAGATACCGTCAGCACGGATTTGACCACGGAGGATTAAGCTTTTGGATATTCAAGCAGCACTTGTGAAGGAATTGAGAGAGAAGACGGGCGTCGGCATCATGGACTGTAAGAAGGCCCTGGCCGAGGCGGATGGGGACATTCAGCGCGCCATCGATTACCTGAGAAAAAAAGGGATTGCCACTGCGAAAAAGCGGGGAAGCAGAGCGACTTCGGAAGGGCAGATTTCCTCCTACATCCACGCAGGGGGCAAGATCGGCGTTCTTGTTGAGGTGAACTGTGAGACGGATTTCTCCGCCAAGACCCCCGATTTTTCAGATTTTGCAAGGAACATGGCCATGCAGGTAGCCGCTTCTGTTCCTCTTTCCGTGGACCGCGAAGGGCTGCCCCGGGAAATCGTGGAGAGAGAGAAGGAAATCTACGCCACCCAGGCCAGGGAATCGGGCAAACCTGAAAAGGTGATTGAAAAGATGGTGGAAGGGAAGCTTAAGAAGTTTTACTCCGAAGCCTGTTTGCTGGAGCAGCCCTATGTAAAGAACCCCGACATCACGGTTCAGGACCTTCTAAACGAGCTGATCGCCAAGACAGGGGAAAACATTGTGATCAGGCGTTTCGTGCGCTTCCAACTCGGGGAATAGCATGAACCTCGGCCGGCTCCGCTACCGCCGCATCCTTCTGAAACTCAGCGGGGAGGCTTTGATGGGCACGATGCCCTACGGCATTGATCCGGAGATGATAGGCGCCGTGGCGAAAGAGGTGCATGAGGTTCACCTGCTGGGTGTCGACATTGCAGTCGTCATTGGAGGAGGGAACATTTTCAGGGGTCTACGGGCCTCTGAATACGGCCTGGGGCGAGTGTCCGCGGATCACATGGGCATGCTTGCGACGGTGATCAACGCGATTGCGATGGGAGAGGCCATCCGCAGCGCCGGTTCGGAAACACGAATCCTCTCCGCCGTCGAGATGAACAAGGTGGCGGAACCCTATGTCCAAGCGAGAGCCATGCGGCACCTGGAAAAAGGAAGAATCGTTCTCCTGGCAGGCGGCACGGGGAACCCCTATTTCAGCACGGATACGGCCGCGGCGCTGCGGGCATTGGAGATCGGTGCGGAGGCCTTTCTCAAGGCCACCAAGGTGGAAGGGGTTTACAGCGCAGATCCTGTTACAGATCCTTCCGCGCGCTTTTATCCCAGCCTCACCTATCGGGAAGTCCTCGGGCAAAACCTCAAGGTGCTGGACATGCCCGCGGTCGCTCTCTCCATGGCGCAAAGCTTGCCCATTATCGTCTTCAATCTCTTGAAAAGAGGGAACATTAGGGAAGTGATCATGGGAAAACACGTGGGGACGATTATTGCAGGGGGATCAAAATGAAAGAGGAAATCCTTTCAGAATGCCGGCAAAAGATGAACAAGAGCATTGAATCGCTACAGAAGGACTTCATGCGCATCAGAACCGGCCGGGCCTCGACAGCCTTTCTGGACGGGATCAGAGTCCATTGCTATGAAACGCAGATGCCGCTGGACCAGGTGGCTTCCCTTTCCGTCCCGGAAAGCCGGCTGATCACCATAAAGCCTTGGGATCTCTCCATCATGGGTGAGATCGAAAAGGCTATTCTGAAGTCGGAACTTGGCCTGACGCCTGTCAACGACGGCAAGATCATCAGAATACCGATTCCGCCCCTATCCGAGGCTCGGAGGAAAGATCTGGCGAAACTGGCGAAGAAGATGTCCGAGGAAGGCAAGATCGTGGTGCGCAATCATCGCCGGGATTCGAACGAACTGCTGAAAGAGCTCAAGAACGAAAAGGAGATCTCTGAAGACGACCTGTTCCGGGCCCAGGAAGAGGTGCAGAAACTGACCGACGAGTTCATTAAGAAAATTGACGAACTGACAGGGGAAAAAGAAAAGGAGATCATGGAGTTTTAAACATGGGTCATGGAACACCGAGCATCGGCTGATGACTCATGACGAATGACCACTGCCCCGTGATCATTGGTGCAAGTTATCATGATAAATGGCATAGATCCTGCCAAACTCCCCAATCACGTGGCCGTCATCATGGACGGCAACGGTCGGTGGGCCAAGAAGAGAGGCCTCAGCCGAATCCAGGGCCATGAGGAGGGTGCTGAATCGGTTCGTGCCGTTGTGAAGGCCGGCCGAGAAGTGGGCATTCGCTGGCTCACGCTGTACGCCTTTTCGGAAGAAAACTGGAAGCGACCAAAATATGAAATCGAAGCGCTTATGGGTCTTCTCAAGCGTTTCCTGAAGGCTGAGCTCAAGGAGATGCTCGACAACGGCATCCGTCTTCAGTACATCGGCAGGGTCGGCAAACTTCCCCGAGATGTGCAGCAGACGCTGAGAGAGACGGAGGAACAAACCAGGCATAACGCGGACATGGTGCTCACCCTTGCCCTTAGCTATGGAGGCAGGCAGGAGATAACGGATGCTCTGTCAGAAATCGCCAAGCAAATCGAGTCAGGAGCGTTGAATTCCAGGGACGTCTCTGAAGAACTCATCATGCAGCATCTGTACACGGCTCAAATGCCCGATCCGGACTTGCTGATCCGGACAAGTGGGGAATACCGGGTGAGCAATTTTCTCCTCTGGCAAATTGCCTACGCCGAGATCTTCACGACTCCTGTTCCATGGCCCGATTTCAGAAGAGAGGAGTTTGTGAAAGCTCTCAAAGCATATCAGAGGAGGGAACGACGATACGGCGCAGTAAGCGAGGAATAGGAACAAGGCAGGAAATCAAGGTGCGCCAAAGCACCCTTGGCTTCAATCCTCAGTGGAATTATCGAGACGCTGAAGCATGCACCTTTACCGATGGTTGACCAGTATTGTTGCGGTTCCTCTCCTCGTGTACATCGTATCCTTCGGTCCAAGGTGGGTTTTTTACCTCCTGCTTTTTGCCGCCTCCGTGAAGGGTCTTTTCGAACTCTTTCGCATCATCGCCCCCGAACTGCCCTCTCCCCTGAGAGCAATCGGCATCTTTCTCGATTTCTTGTTTTTTTATAGCCTCTGGCGAGGGTTTTTTTATCAGGTGTTCGCAGTGCTCTCCCTTTGGGTGATCATCCCCCTCGCCTTTTGTCTCTTTTCATCGCCGTCCTTCAGGAATCGGGCCGCAGAAATGGTCGGCAGCATGGCTCTTGCTTTCCTGTATGTTTGTCTTCCCTTCGGCCTGCTCATGACCATGGACCGGTATCCCCGGGGAAACTTCTGGATTTTGTTTCTTTTCACGGTTATATTCATGACTGACACGGGCGCTTTTTATTGCGGCCGTTTCTTCGGCAAACGCAAGCTCTACCCGTCCGTGAGCCCGAACAAGACATGGGCCGGCGCTGTAGGAGGGTTTGCGGCCGGTGTCATCTCCGGTCTTCTTTTCTCCTCCCTTTTCCGCTTGGGAGGGTTCCCTTTGCAGGCAGGCCTTTTGGCAGGGACCCTTTCAATATGCGGTCAGGTCGGTGATCTGGTTGAATCGATGCTCAAGAGAAGCGCCGGAGTGAAGGATTCGGGGCGCATTCTTCCCGGACACGGGGGTGTGCTGGACCGGGTGGACGGGGTGATTTTTGCCGCCCCTTTGCTGTACCTGTACCTCTCATGGCTCACACCCTGAAGAAGAATCCAGCGTCCTTCGGCGGTTCACGATTTGGGCAATTCAAAAGGGTTCGGGAATTAAACATCCGAAATTCGATTGGTCAAAACAGAAGACCAACATTTTCGGATAGGGTTTTGTTTTTCACCATGCGGACGCTTTTGAACAATACCGACATCTTTGGTGTCTATGAATCCTAACTCTTATGACAGGACAAGGGTTCTCGTTACCGGCGGGGCCGGCTTTCTCGGTTCCCATCTTTGCGAGAGGCTGCTGGCCGAAGAGCACTTCGTCCTGTGCTTGGACAACTATTTTACGGGGTCAAAGCGCAACATCGTCCACCTCATGGATCACAAGAACTTCGAGGTGATCCGCCATGACCTGGTGAATCCCATTTTCCTGGAGGTGGATCAGATTTATAACCTGGCCTGTCCCGCTTCTCCCATTCATTACCAGTTCAATCCGGTGAAAACGACCAAAACGGCGGTGATGGGAGCAATCAACATGCTGGGGCTTGCCAAGCGGGTAAAAGCGAAAATCCTTCAGGCCTCTACGAGCGAAATCTATGGGGATCCGGAAGTTCATCCCCAGGATGAGGCCTACTGGGGGCACGTGAATGCCATCGGAACCAGGGCCTGCTATGACGAAGGAAAGCGCTGCGCGGAAACCCTCTTTTTCGACTACCACCGGCAGAACAAGGTGAACATCCGGGTCGTGAGGATTTTCAATACCTATGGGCCTCGAATGCATCCCAATGACGGCAGGGTCATCAGCAACTTCATCATGCAAGCCCTCAGAAACGAGGCCATCACCATTTTCGGCGACGGCCGGCAGACCAGATCCTTCTGCTATGTGGACGACATGGTCGAGGGTCTCATGAAAATGATGAACGGTCCGGATAATTTCGTAGGCCCCGTCAACCTGGGCAATCCTGATGAGTACAGCATGTTGGAACTGGCTCAGACAATTATCGACCTGACGGGGTCCACGTCGAGTTTGCGGTTTTTGCCCATGCCCATGGACGACCCGAGGAGACGACAGCCCAATGTCCTTCTGGCCGAGGAAAAGCTGGGGTGGCTTCCCAAGGTGCCCCTGAAAGCAGGGCTTGAAAGGACCATAAGTTATTTCGAGGAGCTTGTCTCCGAACCATGAAGCGATTAAGCATCCTAGGCTCCACCGGTTCCATCGGGACCAATGCCCTCAGGGTGGTAGCGGCCAATCCGGAGTCATACCGTGTCGCCGGTCTGGCGGCGGGGAGCAATGTGGATCTCCTGGCGAACCAGATTCTCCGTTTCCAGCCCTCGGCTGTGGCCCTCCGGGACGGGGAACAGGCGGAAGCCTTGGAAAGGCGGCTTGGGAGCCACAGGAGAACCAGCGTCTACTCAGGCGTGGAGGGGTTTATTCGGGTGGCCACCCTGGAGGAAGCGGACACGGTGGTTTCCGCCATAAGCGGATCCGCGGGTTTGAGGCCCACCTACGCAGCCATCCAGGCCGGGAAAGAGATTGCCCTGGCAAACAAGGAAACCATGGTCATGGCGGGCGCCCTGGTGATGGAAGAGGCCCGGAAGCATGGCGCCTCCGTCATTCCAGTGGACAGCGAGCACAGTGCCATTCTCCAATGCCTCCTGGGCCACCCACGAGAGGATTTGAAACGAGTGATCCTGACGGCGTCGGGAGGACCATTCAATCATGTCCCCCTGGAGGAGCTCAGGCTCGTGACGCCCTCGCAGGCGCTCATGCACCCCAACTGGAACATGGGGCGCAAAATCACGATTGATTCCGCAACCCTCATGAACAAAGGTCTTGAGGTGATTGAGGCAAAATGGCTTTTTGATCTTTCCATGGAACAAATCGACGTTTTGATTCACCCCCAAAGCATTGTACACTCCCTCGTGGAGTACAGGGATGGATCTGTAATCGCTCAACTGGGTATCCCGGATATGATGACGCCTATATCCTATGCCCTCTCCTATCCTCATCACAAAGAGACCTCCCTGCCATCCTTGAAGCTGGAAGAAGCGTCCCCGCTCACATTCTCGTTGCCGGAGAGCAGGAAGTTTCCCTGTCTGGATCTTGCTTTTGAGGCGGCGCAAGTAGGCGACAGCATGCCCGCTGTTCTCAATGCCGCCAACGAAGAAGCGGTGGATCTTTTTCTGGAGGAGCGCATCGGTTTTCTGGAGATTCCCCTCCTGATTAAAAAAACCATGGAAGCCCATCGTCCTTTTCCCATCGACACTCTTGAAAAGGTGCTGGAGGCGGACGCATGGGCGCGACAAACAGTCCGGCGATACCGGCAAAAGAAGAAAAAGAGAGGCGGCTGATGCACTACTTCCTGTATTACTTTCTCCCCTTCATCGTTGTCTTGGGAATCCTCATCTTTTTCCACGAACTGGGCCACTTCCTTGTTGCCAAGTACTTTAACGTAAAAGTGCTCAAGTTTTCCCTGGGCTTTGGCTACAAAGTAGTGGGGAAAAAGATCGGGGAGACGGAATACGTCATCTCTTCCATCCCTTTAGGCGGCTACGTGAAGCTTTTGGGCGAAAACGACGAGGACGTGGACCAACTGTCTCCTTCCGAGGCGGGCAGGTCCTTTAACAACCAGCATGTTCTTAAAAGAATGGCCATCGTGTTTGCGGGGCCTCTTTTCAACCTCTTTCTTGCGTTGTTTGTGTACTGCTGCTTCTACGCGTTTTCGGGCGTGGACGTCATGAGCGCGGAGGTCGGTCAGGTGAGGGAGGATTCTCCGGCTCAGCAGGCAGGCATGATGAAAGGGGATGTGGTCGTCGCTGTTGATGGAAAAGGCATCGCAAGCTGGCCTGACATCAAGAAGAACATCCAGGACTCGGCCGGCGCCCCTGTGGTGATTACGGTGGAGCGGGGGGGCGACCTGGTGAGCATGACCTTGGTGCCTGAAGAGGCGGTGGAAAAAAACCTTTTTGGCGAGGATGTGAAGTCTGCCTTGATAGGTATTGTAGCCTCGGGGAGGATCGAAAAGGTGGACCTGGGTTTCTTCGCCGCCATCCGCGAAGCGTTCCTTCAGACATGGTTGATCATCAAGTTGACCGTTTTGACCATCGTCAAACTCTTTCAGGGGGTTGTGTCCATTAAAACGATCGGCGGTCCCATAATGATCGGCCAACTGACCGGTCAGGTGGCCCAGGAAAGCATTGGTTACCTGGTTCCGCTCCTGGCGGTTATCAGCATCAATCTGGGAATTCTCAATCTTCTCCCCGTGCCGATCCTCGATGGAGGCCTGATCGTTTTCCTCATGATTGAACTGGTCCTGGGGAGGCCCGTGAGCCTCAAGAAGCGCGATGTGGCCCAGAAGATCGGTCTATTCCTTCTGGCGGTTCTTATCGCCGTGGTAACTGTCAATGATCTGGCAAGAATCGAGGCGGTGGCGAAATTGTTTGAAAGAATCTTCGGATGACGGGCCGGTTTGTCCTTGGCATCAACACGGCGACGGCGCCATTCAGCACCGCCCTCGTGAAAGAGGACGGGGCGCTCATCGCCGAGACTCTGCTGAGCCCCCTCTCCAAAGGGTTCGGGCTTTTCATGCCCGCCCTGCACCACATGCTCTCATCTGCGGGTGCGAACGTAAAGGATCTGAAAGCCCTGGCCGTCACGAGCGGCCCGGGAAGCTTTACCGGTTTGCGGGTTGGGCTGGCCGCAGCAAAAGGGATGTGCCGGGGCCTGGGGATTCCCGCTATTGCCGTGTCCAGCCTGGAGGCCTTGGCGGCGCAGTGCCCGGTATCGATTCATCCCATTTGCCCGCTCATTGGTTCGCGGCGAGGAGAGTTCTTCGCAGCCTTGTTCAGAACCTCTGCCTGTGGAGAAATGGTCACGGTCAAAGAGGTGTCCTGTTTAAACATCAAGGGTGTCGCAGACATGGTTGAGGAAAAGACCGTTTTCCTCGGAGACGACTACTCCAGCCAGGGAAGTCTGCTAAGAGCGGTGCTTGGCGATAAAGCATGTCTTGCTCCCCCTTTTCTTTGGAACGTCAGAGCGTCGGTCGTGGCCGTGCGCGGCCTTCTGAAGGCGGAGCAATCAGGGTTTGACGAACTCCAGAGCCTTGTCCCGTTTTACTTGAGACCTCCCGACATTCGCACCCCGAGAGACAGTGAGCACTGAAAGGCGCGAGTGTGCGGCAGAAATCAGAAAACGAGCCGTAGTAGCCGGCCCCGGGCCTCCATCCGGTTCACAGCAACATGGAAGGACTGGTGCTTTTGCGTTCACCTCTGCCGGATTTGACAAATGTATCCAACAGGGATCATAATGGAATAAGTCCGGAGGGTTGAGAGGACCTTTTGCAGGAGATCGAAGGAGGCATGCTGTCACCGGCGGCCGCAGCCAAGAGAATTCACAATACCCTACCCGTAGCTCGGGAGGGCTTGATCTTCATCGGTTCCGGGGTGGCCCTTGCGGGGGTCTCTCTTGTGTTGTCGGTTTTGCCCTTGGTTCTGTTGTTCAGCCTCCTGACCCTTTTTGCGGTCTATTTTTTTCGAGATCCCGCTCGCAGCTCTCAAGCCGACGAGAAGAGCGTGCTCACACCGGCGGATGGAAGAATCGTGGAAGCGGCGCCTGCCAAATACCCTCTGGGTCCCGGCGGGGAAAGCGCCTTCAAAGTGAGCGTCTTCATGTCCGTCTTTGACGTGCACGTGAACCGAATCCCTGTGGCGGGCAAAATATCCAGTGTGACGTATTTTCCGGGAAAATTCCTGGTTGCAAGCTTGGATAAGGCTTCAGAGCAAAACGAGCGCAATGCCGTCACGCTGCATACTCAAGATGGTCGCAAGGTAGTGATTGTTCAAGTGGCGGGGCTGATCGCCCGGCGAATTGCCTGCTGGGTCATGCAGGGGGATGACGTGCAGGCAGGGCAGCGATTCGGGCTTATTCGTTTCGGGTCCAGGTTGGATGTCTATTTGCCGGCTGACAGCCGCGTTACGGCGGCGCCGGGCCAGAGAGTCAGAGCAGGGGAAACAGTCATAGGACATCTCTCATGAGCAACAAAAAGAAAAGAAGCAAAAGGCGAAGGCGAGGGATCTACATCCTGCCCAACCTTTTTACCTCGGCGAGCCTCTTCAGCGGTTTCTATTCCATCGTGGCATCGATCAATGGAAGATTCGAGGCTGCAGCGGTTGCCATCATTATTTCTGCGGTTCTTGATGGGCTGGACGGTCGCATAGCGCGACTCACGAACACAACGACCCAGTTCGGGGTCGAATACGACTCCCTTGCCGACGTCATTGCCTTCGGAGTGGCTCCCGGCATTCTTGCCTTTCAATGGGCATTGGAGCCTTTCGGTCGCTTGGGGTGGCTTGCCGCTTTCATGTTCGTTATTTGCGGGGCCCTACGCCTTGCCCGGTTCAACGTGCAGAAGGCCAGCGAGGATGCGAGTTACTTCAAGGGATTGCCGATTCCTGCGGCAGCGGGGTTTATCGCCGCCATGATTCTTTTTGTCGAATCCTGGGATGGAAGTCTGCAGGTGCGATCGGTTCTGATCATCGCCATGATCTACATCCTGTCCTTCCTCATGGTGAGCACCCTTCACTACTACAGCTTCAAGAAATTCGACATACGCAACAGAAAGCCTTTCAACGTGCTCCTTTCCATCATCCTGATTTCCCTGATTATCGCCTATAAGCCAAAGATCATGCTTTTTCTTATCCTCTCGGCTTATGTAGCCTCCGGGCCTGTCATCACTTTTTACAGGCTGTTCCGAAGGATTCCCTTCAGAAAGGCGACCAGGCTCGAGGCAGGGGAGGCGGAGATCAGGGACGAGACAACGGCCCGGAGAGCGGACGTCTAGAGAGGGTGAAAAGGCTGAAGATTTCAGAATGAGAATCACGGGCGGGAGTGCTCGGGGCCGGCGACTGGCGACATTCAAGGGTGTGGATATCCGGCCGAGCTCCGACCTGGTCAGGGAAGCCGTCTTCAATCTCCTGGGTCTGAGGAGCCTATCGGAAACCCGAGTCCTTGACCTTTTCGCAGGCACAGGGAGCCTGGGAATCGAGGCTCTCAGCCGGGGCGCCGCCCAGGCGGTGTTTATCGACTATTCCTGGAAGGCGATCGAATTGGTCAGGAAAAACCTGAAGCTGTGCGGGATGGAGAAGTCGGGCCTTCCCCTGAGAGCTGACCTGGCACAAGGGCTGCCCCGCGGCCATCCATCGCTTGCGGAGCGGTTTGACCTTGCTTTCCTGGACCCCCCTTATGGAAAGGGGCTGATCCTTCCACTCCTCTATGAACTGCAAGGACAAGGCCCTCTCGGGCCGGCTTCCTTGGTTGTTGCCCAAACCGAAAGAAGCCAAGACCTCCCCCGGGCCGTGGGAAATCTTGAGACCGTCAAGGCAAGGACGTACGGATCGACCCGAATAACGATCTTGGAGTTGAAGGAGGACGCATGAAAGAGAAAGTCGTTATTTACCCCGGCACCTTTGATCCCATCACCAACGGCCACCTGAGCATCATCGCAAGGGCGCTCAAAATCTTCGACAAGCTGGTCATTGCCATTTTGAACAACCCCCAGAAAATCCCGCTTTTTCCTCTGAAAGAAAGAATGGTCATGATCAGGGAAGTTCTTAAAGGGCAAACGAGGGTGGAGGTGGACTCTTTTAACGGACTCCTGGTGGATTATGTGGTCAAGAAAAAAACCAATGTGGTGATCCGAGGGCTGCGAGCATTATCCGACTTTGAATACGAGTTTCAGATGGCGTTGATGAACCGGAAGTTGAACAGGGAGGTCCAGTCCATTTTTCTCATGACGGACTACAAATGGTTCTACACCAGTTCGACCATCATCAAAGAGGCGGCCAGTTACGGGGGAGATGTGAGCGGGCTGGTGCCGGCCGTCGTGTGCAAGAAGCTCAAGGAGAAGTTCGGGTATTTGTAAGGACGGGCAAGGCGCACGGGTCAAGGGACAGGGCATTGAGAAGGGCGCCGTGCGCCTTCTTCTCACATCCTCACCACGAAAGCATTCGGGAAGCCCATTGCTGCGAGCTTTCTCTCCATCTCCTCCGCTTCGTCGAGGTTCGTCGACTTAGAAACCTGGACTCTGTGGAAGACCCTGCCGGTTTCGTTCCGGTAAACGTCGACATGTACAAAATCAAAGAGTTCCCTGAATCGATCGGCCAGAGCCAGGGCATTGGCTTCGTTCTCAAAGGCGCCGATCTGGATGGTGAATTCCCCTTTTCTGAAGTCCTGCCACTCCAGGAGCGGGAGGCTTCCGCCTTCTGACCCGGGCCGTATTGCTTCTCTGGCAAGGGCCTCGACTCTTACCTCGGCGATTCCGGGACCGATCATGTCCAGCTCTTTTGCCGCAGCAAAGGAGAGGTCAATGACCCTCCCTCTCACGAAGGGCCCGCGGTCGTTGACGGGAACGACAACGGAACGCTGGTTGGAAAGATTGACCACCCGGACCACCGTATCCAGAGGCAGTGTCTTATGCGCTGCGCTCTTGGCGTGCATGTCATAAACCAGGCCGCTTGCAGTGGGTCGACCGTGGAATTCCGCACCGTACCACGAGGCCTTTCCGTATTCCACAAACCCCTCGGCATCCGACAAAGGGAAATAGCGGATCCCGTTCACTTCGTAAGGTCTCGCTCCGGGAACCCACTTCTCCTGAGGAATCCTCATGTCGGGAGCGGGTTTTTTGGGGCGGGGGTCTGAGGCACAGCCGCTCAGAAAGAAAACGGCCGAAAGAGAAAAGCAGAGCAAGTGTTTCATGGAAGTCGTTCCTTTAGGTATGCCGATTAAGTGTGCCAATCTTATCAGGTTTCGTGAATTATTCAAGTCTAAAGCTGGACACCGTGTTGCGCCTTCGTTGTTCAGCTTGAGAGAGACCCCCATGCCCGAATCGGCAAACTTGCAATTCAAAAAGCCGGAGGATTGGAATCGTTCCGGTCCTTATCCTTTGAAATTCCAGCAGGTTTCAGATCTGATCCGTTGTTTTATTGGAAATGATCTTTTGTGCTTGACATGGTGAGACGCTTTTCTTAAAGTGCGGAAAGTAACTATATTGTAACTATAATGTGATTACTCTACGATCGCCCGTTTATAGGCATTCGGACGATTCGGAGGCCGGATTATAAGGGCTTGCCGGACTTTGGCCTCTCCCAAGGCGACCGGTGTTCCTTGCGAGGTGAAATTTCAGGGGTTTTCGGAGCAGTTTTTCAAAAGGCTTCAGAAATTCAGAGGGGATATGAAATCTGCGCCGGCGGAGTTCATGCTTTCAACAAGAAGGAGTGGATTATGAGACTTAAGAAAAAAACCGCTTTGGTCACCGGAAGCAGCCGTGGGGTGGGGAGAGCGATTGCCGTTGCCTATGCCCGGGAAGGGGCGAATGTCATGGTAAACTACACGTCGAATGAAAAGGCTGCCCAGGAAGTGGTTACGGAAATTCAAGGGCTGGGCGTGCAGGCGCAGGCTTTCAAAGCCGACGTGGCCAGAAAGACGGAGGCAGAGGCAATGGTTGAGGCGACGGTGGACGCCTTTGGGGGGATTGACGTACTGGTCAACAACGCCGGTTTCACGCGTCCCGCCATGATGCTGAAAATGACGGAAGAGCAATGGGACGCCGTGGTGGACATCCACTTAAAAGGTCCCTTTCTCTGCACCCAGGCGGCGGCGCAGCATATGTCCAAGAAGGGAAGCGGCAAGATCATCAATGTCACCTCCGTTGCCGGCCTGGTGGGCACAGTGGGCCAGATCAATTACAGCGCGGCCAAGGGGGGTATCATCAGCATGACCAAGTCCATGGCAAGAGAGCTTGCACGGTACAACATCTGCGCGAACGTGATCTCTCTGGGCATCGTGACCACGGACATGACCGAGAAAATCACTACCGACGAGAAACTGAAAGAGATTTACATGAACCGGATTCTGCTCAAGCGCTTTGGCGAACCCGAAGACATTTCTCCGGCCTTCGTTTTTCTGGCCTCGGACGAAAGCAATTACATCACAGGGCAGCTTTTGTGTGTGGACGGCGGATACGGTATGATCTAGAAGACGGAGTCATGGAAATGCACAAAAACGGGAGTGATCGGGTGACAGAGTTGCATCACTCCAAAAACCACGAAGGAGGACAACATGGGAACAGCGCCGGATAAGATTTGGACATGGCAAATGGTCCAGCCAACCACCTTTAACAAGGAAACCAAGGAGAGCACGCCGGGCAAGCTGGAAAAGAAACAGATCCCCGTGCCCGACCTCCAGCCCGGAGAGGTGCTGGTGGAGGTGGCGGGTTGCGGCGTCTGCCATACGGACCTAGGGTATTTTTATGATGGCGTCCCCACGGTTTCCAAACCCCCCCTCACCCTGGGGCACGAGATCTCGGGAACCGTTGTGGCCGGCGATTCTGCGTGGGTCGGGAAAGAAGTCATCATCCCTGCGGTCATGCCGTGCCGGAAATGCATCCTCTGCAAGACGGGCAGAGGCAACCGTTGCCTCGATCAGAAGATGCCGGGCAACAGCCTAGGGCCTTACGGCGGGTTTTCGAGCCATATCCCGGTGCCGAGCATCGACCTTTGCGAAGTGAAAAACCGCGGTGGTATCCCCCTCTCCCACTTGGCGGTGGTGGCCGATGCCGCGACGACGCCTTACCAGGCGGCCAAAAGAGCCGAACTCCAGCCCGGAGACAATGTGATCGTTGTCGGGATCACGGGCGGGGTGGGACAGTACATGGGACAAATGGCCAAGGCATTGGGCGCCGGAACGGTTATTGGAATCGCACGGCACGAGGAGAAGCTGAATAGAGCGCTTCAGTTCGGGGCGGACTATGTCATTAACTCCACCGGCAAGGACGCTGGTGCTGTTTCCAAGGAATTTCGAGGCCTTTGTAAAGAAAAGGGGCTTCCGGGAACCGGATGGAAGATCTTTGAGGTGACGGGGGCGAAAGCAGGACAGGAAATCGCTTTGAACCTTGTAAGCTTCACGGGAAAACTGATCGTTGTCGGGTTCAGCATGGCAAGGACGGAATATGCCATCGGCCGACTCATGGCATTTGACGCGGAAATCATCGGTACATGGGGGTGCCTGCCCGAGTACTACCCTGTTGTCCTGGACATGGTGCTTAAGAAGAAAATCAATATCGAACAGTTTGTGGAAACCCGCCCCATGAATTCCATAGCGGAAACATTTGCTGAGGCGCACAAGACGCCTCCCATGAAGAGAATCGTGCTGACGCCGGACTTCTAGCATGAGAAAGGATGCGACGAGTCCGACTGCGACAGATATTACAAGAAAGAAAAGGAGGAAAACAGTATGGCTTTGAAAGGTTTGGAATGGATGCCGAGAGAAGACGGAACCAAGGATCATGCGTTGCACACCAACGTTCACTGGGGTACCGAGGCGCCTTGCGTGGTTTACGAGAAAAAGCCCCTCACGGACCCCAGCGGGAAGGTGGTGGATGATCTTTTTGTTTCCTGGATTCGCCTCAACAATCCCAGGCAGTACAATTCCTACACCACGGAGATGGTAAAAGGGGTGATCGCCGGGTTTGAAAACGCTTCCCTGGACAGGAGCGTGGTGGCAGTGGTTTTTACGGGGACAGGCCCCTATGCCTTCTGCACGGGCGGCAACACCAAGGAGTACAGTGAGTATTACAGCATGCGTCCGGACGAGTACGGCCAGTACATGGAACTTTTCAACCACATGGTGGATTCCATCCTGGCATGCAAGAAGCCTGTGATTTGCCGGGTGAACGGCATGAGGGTGGCCGGCGGCCAGGAGATCGGCATGGCCTGTGACCTTGCCGTGGCCTCGGACCTGGCCATTTTCGGTCAGGCGGGACCGAAACACGGTTCGGCTCCTGTGGGCGGGGCCTCGGACTTTCTGCCCTGGTACCTGAGCATCGAAGACGCCATGTGGAACTGTGTCTCCTGCGAGATGTGGTCCGCCTACAAGATGAAGGCCAAGAACCTTGTCAGCAAGGTCGTCCCCGTACTGAAAGTGGACGGCAAATGGGTTCGCAACCCGACGATCATCACCGATCAGTACGTGAAGGATGGAGAAATCGTGTACGGCGAATTCAAAAGCGGCGAGGCCCTCAAAGAGGGCCGAGCGATCCTCAAGGAACACCAGGAAAAGGCCGATTTCGAACTCCTGGACAAGGAAGTGGGCAAGATCGCTTGGACCTTCGCGAACCTGTTCCCCGGGTGTTTGATTGAATCCATTGACAGCATTCGGCAGAAGAAGAAATTCTTCTGGGATACCATGAAGAATTCCCACCGCCACTGGCTGGCTGCGAATATGGGCGGTGAGGCCTTCCTGGGCTTCGGGGCCTTCAACACCAAGAAGATCACGGGACAAGATACCATTGATTTCATCAAGCTCCGGCAGAACATTGCCAAGTGCAGGACTTGGGACAATGAAATGTTCGGCGAGGTGCTGGGGAAACCCCAGAAGTAGGAATTTGCGTTTCAGTGCAGTGGCAGGCCGGGCCGGAACAGCAGGCCCGCCTGCCATTTTCGTTTGTTCCTAAAATGCGACGAAGTCGGATTCTGGAGATGAGAACCTAAACGGATCGGTTCCGGCTTCAGGGTTCACGGGGGATAGCCGCGTTTTTCAACCCGGAACCCAAAACCCTGAACCGCTCAACCTTGGTGAAAGGAGGACCAAGAACATGGCCTACCAGCACATTATCACCGAATTCAAAGAAGGCCTCGGCACCATCACGCTGAACAGACCGCCGGTCAATGTTTTAAACATCGCCATGATGGAAGAGATCAACCAGGCTCTGGCAGATTGGCAGGGGAACAAAGATCTTAAGGTGGTGCTATTCAATGCCAAAGGGAAGTGCTTCTCCGCCGGCGTGGATGTGGGGGAGCACATGGGTGACCTGGCGCCCAAAATGATCGAGGCGTTCCATCGAATCTTCCGCCTCATGGACAAGGTTGGGGCGGTGACGGTGGCATCTGTTTCCAGTTCATGCCTGGGCGGAGGATGCGAGCTGGCGATTTTCTGTGATCTTGTGATTTCTGGAGAAAACGCCAAGTACGGCCAGCCCGAAATCCAGGTGGGCGTGTTTCCTCCCATTGCCGCCCAGATCATGCCCCGGATCATAGGCCGGAAGGCGGCCATGGATCTCATCCTGTCGGGCCGGATCATCTCGGCAACAGAGGCCGTGCAGATGGGACTCGTCAACAAGGTGGTGAGTGACGAGACCCTCGAGCAAGAAACCCAGGCTTTTGTCAGACCTTTTCTCAAGTTGAGTGCAGAGGTTTTGCGGCAAACCAAGCAAGCAGTTACGGCCGGGCTGAGAGACGACCTGGAGCCGTCCCTCAAAGAGATCGAAGACATCTACCTCAATCAGCTCATGAAGACGCACGACGCCCAGGAGGGACTGAAAGCCTTCCTCGAAAAAAGGAAACCAACCTGGAAAAATGAATAGACCGGGTGCTCTTGGTTGTCCGTTACGCAGGTGCA
>JAWOJI010000413.1:0-12586 GCA_046481735.1 Desulfatiglandales bacterium
CCACGATCCGGCAGGATCTATCGAATCATATCTACGAAACTACACGGGAGTCTATGCCGGGGCGTTATGTGCACTCAGCGGCGTGCTCGTCATAGCAGCCATCAGAATGAGGCGAAAACTTCTTGGGCTGTGCATGCCAACCGGATCTGACTGGCTTGTTCTGCTCCCCGGCGCCTTGCTTGGAGCCCTTATCGGCGGTGCCTGGATTCTCCCGGCAGCGCTCACAAACTTCAGGGCCATTCTTGATCTCCAGTTGGCCTATATTGTAAGCGCAATGGGGTTTCCTATAGGAGCGGAGGTGGTATTCCGCGGCTTGGTCCATGGCAGGCTTACTCGATACTTTTCAACGATGCGCAGTGGTGGACGCTGGTTTGTGTCCTGGCCGGTTTTCATCTCAAGCATTCTCTACGCAGCCTTCTCTGCTCTCCCGTTTCTGCCATTTTTCGATCGTGGCCTGGCTTTGACTTTTCTTGGCGCTTTGCTCTTTGGATTAAGCTCCAGCATGGCCCGCGAGCGTTCAGAGAGTCTGTTGCCCTGCCTGATCCTGCACTGGTCCTGCCTCTTCATGCTCGTTCTTGGGTCGCCCCTCCTGTGGAACAGAATCGGACTGGGACTCTGAGCGCACACCCTCAAGATAGTAGATCTTTCCCCTCTTCGCTTGAGACAGTGTTCCCAACCTAAAGTGAGATGAACTTTGCTACTTCTATAGCCGCCATGCAAACCGCCGCAGGACTGAAGGATGAGTCCCGGCTATCAAAAGAAATCCGCCGGGCGGTTATTTGAATGAGAGGTAGGCCTCGGAGAAGGCAATAGATTCACATCAAACGATTCCCCCTTCGCCAAGAGGTTTGTTTTCCAAAATTCTCACGGGACTGAAAGCGGAGAGATCAAGGGCGGGCTCATGACCCAGGATGAGTTCGGAGATGTAGCGCCCTACCGCCGGCCCTTGCTGAAGACCGTGGCCTGAAAACCCGTTGGCAAGGTACAACCCCTTGAGTTCCGGCCACTCGCCGAGGATGGCGTTGTGGTCCAGGGTGTTCACGGCATAAAGGCCCGCCCAACCTCTGACAATCTTGAGGGTGTCGAAGGCAGGGACGAATTCGGCCAACTCAGGCCACAGCAGTTCCGTGAATCGTTTGTCATCCCAGGTAAAGCTGAAACCCACGGGGTCATCCTCCATGGACTTGCCCAGGAGAATCAGGTTGCCCGTCTCGGTTCTGAAGTAGAGCCCCGACGGGAGAATCGTCAGCGGCAGAGGCCCTTGAGGCTTCACTTTCGTGTCCAGGGCAAAGATCTGGCGCTTTACAGGAATCACAGGGATCTCCACCCCTGCCGTCTTCGCCACTTCAGCCGCCCACGCCCCTGCACAATTGACCACAAAGTCCGAGGTGAAAGCAGACCCCGAAGCCAATTCGACGCCGGACATACGGCGGCCCGTCTTCAATATCCCGGTCACCTCATCGGCTACAAAAGCCGCCCCAAGAGACCTGGCCTTGGCCTTGTAGCCCATGAGCACGGCATATGCGTCCAGGTGCCCGTCCTGAGGGCCGAACGTCCCTCCCAGAAAGGGTGATACGTCATACAGGGGATAGTGTTCCGGAATCTCTTGCGTAGACCACCATTCTACAGCGCACCCCAGGGATTTCTGCAGTTGAAAGGCTTTCTCTGCATCTGATCGCCCTGCTTCATCCACCAAAAAAAGGTTCCCCTCGCGGCGGAAAGCGATGTTGGGCCTCTCATCATCTATGGCCATTTCCTCCTCAAAGCGATCCAGCGCTTCAAAAGCGTACTGGGAGACTTGAATGTTTTCTTTGAGGCTGAACTGGATGCGGATGTTGGCCGCTGAGAGCGTGGTTGAGGCTCTTTCGTACGTTGGATCTCTTTCCACAACAGCGACCTTGAGGGTGCGATCTTTTTTCATGAGATAGTAGGCCGTGGCGCTCCCCATGATTCCGCCGCCGATGATGATGATGTCATAGGTTCTGTTTTCTTCTGCTTTTTCCATTATGGCTCTCTCACAAGATCATCCACTGTTAATCTTGGCAATTGTACAACCCTCTGAATTCATCTTGGGATGATGAAATCACGGATCCCGACATTCCCATTGCAACCTAAGGGATCTGTATTCTATGAATAGCCTTTTTCGACAGATCAAGTCAATCCATCTGTGACTTCGTCCACGGGCTCGAACACGACTGGGAGGTTGACTCTTCTCTCCAATTGCATTAGCATCCTGGCACCTGAAAATGGTGAAGTTTTTTATGGAAACTGGGTTGACGACTCAAAGCGCATCCAGGTTCAGGCGCCTTACGGAAAGCAAAGGGGTTTCCGGCACGTTGATCGCGACCATTCAAAGGGATGAAGTTCTTAAGCATATCGGGTACAAGAACCCGCCCGGGAGGAACCTTCTCCATCTCATGGATCAGATGCTCGAACTGGCAGGTGCCTGTATCGACCCTGTGATGAGATTCAAGGAAGTCGCCGGGTCAGGGGATCTTCCTCTTTTTCTTCGCGGATCCAGTTTGAGCTACACTGCTCTGGCCACCATCGGTCCGAGGCTCGAAGGTTGCGTAAAAGAATACTTTGACTCGGGAAGGGCTGTGGAAGGGTACCTGCTCGATACGATCGGTTCCGTGGCCGTGATGCACGTGGGCAATGCTCTATGGGCTGAGATAGTGGAAGATGCCGCGTTGCGAGGGGTTGCCCAAAGGCTGAGAAGGGCGCCCGGATGCAGAGGGGTTCCCATGGAGGTGCAGAAGTGGATCGTCGAGACATTCCACGATCCGGCTTTGGGCATTCGTGTCACGTCTTCCTGCATGCTCTTCCCGAGGAAGTCATTTGCCTTCCTCGGCCGCTTTGGCGGAAAGCTTGAAACCGCCTTTCCCTGCAAGGGCTGCCCTCAGCAGTTGAATTGTGATCTTCGGAGCTGAAAAACCATGCACGATCTCCTGGAATCGGCCAAGAGTTTATTAAGGCTCTGAAAGGAGCTTCGTCGTGAAAACTCTCCGGACGAAGCCGTCCGCTATTACTGGGGGAAAAATGCCTTCACCGGCCGGAAAGGATTATCTCGATTTCAAAGCAGGGGTCGTGATTGTGATCCTCACGATCCTGTGGGGTTTCAACTACACGGCGATCAAATTCTCCAACGAGGGCATCTCCCCTATTTTCGCCTCCACGCTCCGATCCTTTGTCGCATGTCTTTGCGGCATCCTCTACTGTTTACACAAGAAGCAGAAGCTTTTTCACACGGACAGGATGCTCTTTCACGGCTTTGTGGCCGGCCTCCTGTTCGGCCTCGAGTTTGCCTGCATTTACTTCGGCCTCCTTTATACGGATGCGGCGCGCTCCGTAGTCTTTGTTTACCTGAGCCCTTTTGTGGTGGCTGCCGGAGCCCATTTTTTTCTCAAGGGGGACCGGCTTACGGTTTTGAAAACCATCGGGCTTGTCCTCGCCTTTCTTGGCGTCGTCATTGTTTTTCAGGGCAGGCCTTCGACCGCAAAGCCCACCATGCTCTTCGGAGACATCCTGCAGATATTCGCAGCTTTTCTCTGGGGCGCCACGACGCTCTACATTAAGAGATACATGGCCGGGAAGATCCATCCTATCAACACGTTTCTCTACCAGCTCTTTTTTTCCATCCCCATCCTTCTTGCTGTCAGCTATATCCTCGAACCCACGTGGATCAAAACGATCACCTTCACCGTAAGCGCTTCCCTTTTCTATCAATCCGTCATTGTAGCGTTTGCAAGCTACTTTATCTGGTTCAAGCTGATCCATGAGTATTCCGTGAGTCGCCTGTCGGCTTTCACCTTCTTCACGCCTGTTTTCGGCGTCCTCTTCGGCATTCTCTTCATGGGCGAGGAGTTCACCCGTTCCCTGATGGTGGGGTTGCCTCTGGTCTGTGTGGGCATTTTTTTCGTGAACTGGCGAACGGGCTGATCCGATCAGAGGTCTTTAAGCTTCAGGTTGGCCGGAGAGCTTGCGATCAAATCGTCAAAGGCTTTCAGGTGGTCGGCAATTTTATCAAGCGACTCTGCTTTTGCGACAGGGATGCTGTCGCTGCCGTACTCCTCGAGGGTGTCGATCACGTTTTTGATGGTCATGCCCTCGAGATCCTTGGCCGGCTCGTACCCGACTCCTGTTTCATCGATCTTCACCTCTGAGACAAGACCCGAAGCCCCCAGGTCGTGGAGGATCTGATTGACAAGACGTGAGGGGATTTCCAGTTCATGAGAGATCCGACCCGCATCCCAGGGCTTTTCTCCCAAGATGAAGTTCTTGACCAGTCGGTCAAAGACCCACAGGGAAAGCAGTCGTTTAAACGAATGACTCACCGTGAGACACTCCTGTTCAAACTCATAGGTCTCTTCGTTTTGGTGGGCAAAAGAGATCTCCGCTCCGAAGAGCACAATGAGCCAGCTCAACTGCATCCAGACAAAAAACAGGGGCAGGGCCGCAAAGCTCCCATAGATGGCATTGTATTTTGCCACCCCGATCTGGAGATGAATGTAGCCCCACTGAAAGATGTGATAGAGGGTCCCTGCGATAACCCCCCCCAAAATGCCTGACGTGAGTTTGATCTTGGTGTTGGGAACAAAGACAAAAACAAATGAAAAAAGAATCCAGAGCGACAGGTACGGCAAGAAGCCCAGCAGGAAGAACACACCGGGGCTGACAATCTTCAAATACGAGATGCCTTCCACGACGCGGGTGATGCCGCTTGAAATCAGGACCGTCACCGTGCTGGACAGGACAAGGAGAACCGGGCCGATGAGCATGATGGAAAGATAATCCGTGATCTTCCTGCCCAGGCTCCTGGATCGTTTGATGCCCCAGATATCGTTGAAGGCGCTTTCAATATTCGAGAGAATCTTGATGATCGTGTAAAAAAGGATGAGAAGGCCGACGCCGGCAACAAACCCTCCCTTGACGCTGTCAAGAAGGGCATGAGAAAATTCCAGGACTCTTTCAACGATCTGCTCCTGCCCTTCCAGGCTTTTCATGAGCATTCTTTCGAGCGTTCTTTCAAAGCCAAACCCTTTGGCAATGCCGAAAATCATGGCCACCACAGGAACAACGGACAGAAGGGAGTAGAAGGTCAGAGCCGACGCCCTGAGGGGGGCCTTGTCCTGCATGATGCCCCGTATGGAAAGGATCACCACCCTTATGGTTCGTAACAGGATGGAGCGAGAACGGGGGAGATCCTTGCCCCGGATTCTCCACACATCTCTTGTCAGGAACCGGACCACCCCCTGGGTCCCGTCGGATCTGGAAGGAAAGGGGATCGGCCGTTTCACGCTATCGCTTTTGGAGTGGGATGGGGATGCCTTTTTCATGGCAAACAACTCCTTCACATGAAGAAGCCTACTTCGCGTCCTCTTGATTTTTCGTGACGCAGTAGACCCCTTCCCCGGCCATGCCGGGACCAAAGCACCGGTTGTCCGAAAGGCACTCAGCCTTGCCGTGATCGCCTGAAGCCCAGCGTTTTACGAGATCCGGCTCACAAATAAAGGGTCTGCTCATGGAGATATAATCTGCATAACCTTCGTCCACAATCCTTTCCGCGACCTGAAAAGACCGAATGCCACCCACCAGAATGACCGGAATCTTGAGCTTTTCCTTGAAAGCTCTTGCCGCCTCTTTGAAGTAGGCCTCCCTTTCCTCCGACTTGATCCCACCCCTGGAGGGGCCGAGTTTGCCGGAGAGAAACGTGCCTCCGCTCAATTCGAGGGCATCGATGCCTGCTTCCTGGAGCAACGATCCGACCTTCAACGAATCCTGGAGCGTAAGGCCGCCTTCCAGGAAATCTTCGCAGTTCATCTTGATCAGGATCGGGTAGCGTCTGCCAACCGTGTTTCTTGCCGCCCGGACCACTTCCAGGACCGCTTTGGCTCGCTTCTCCACCGTTCCGCCGTAATCATCCTCTCTTTTGTTGAACGCAGGAGAGAGAAACTGGTTCAGGAGATAGCCGTGGGCTGCATGGAGCTGAATCCCGTCAAAACCCACATCCTTTGCCCGGCCGGCGGCCCTGCGGAAGGATTCAACCAGGGCTTCGATGTCCTCCTCTTTCATGACCCTGCGCGGCGGTTGCGCGTAGGCTTCCAAAGCGGATAGGGCAACCGGCGGTTCCCCACTCAGCCTCGTGTTGCCGAAGAGACCGGCATGGGCGAGCTGAGCCACGATCTTTCCTCCCTTGGCATGAACCGCAGCAGTCATGGTTTCAAGCCCCTTGATCAGCACGTCTTCATAAATGCCGAGTTGAAAGAGGCCGGCCTGGCCGTCTTTTCTCACGTAAGCATGGCTGGTGATAATCAAGCCTACCCCGCCTTCAGCGAGATCGGTCATCACCTTCACCAGTCTCGGTGTAACCTCCCCTTCTTGGCCTGCCATCCCTTCCCAGGTCGCCGAGCGAACAAAACGGTTCGCCAGGCTCATGCCGTTGATTTCAGTTTGTTCGAACAATTTGGACATGTGTGTCTCCATATAAACGGTTCACGGCGCACCCTGCACCGCAAAAGCCTTTACCATCTGCCCTGCTCCCTGCGTCCCATCCCGTGCCTCGTGCCTCTCTTCCTTCGCTTCACTCCATGTGCCGAGCCTTGCGCCGTTTTTCACTCATTCCTGATTGCAGAGGTGCCACGGTCAACCGAAGGTTGTCCGTGCTTGCCTCGCTCACGGACAAACCATGTTTGTCCGTGCCACCCCCGTGCGCCGTGCGCCTTGGGCCGTGAACCGCTCATACCTGTGCGCCAACCCCAAGGCTCTGATGCATTTCTCCGGCGTGTCGTAAACAGGGAAGCCGATTTGTTCGAGCCTCCCTGCAAGCTCGGCGATAGCACCCGCGTCAGGTCCGTAGATCCAGCTCACCACGGGTTTCTTGAATTGAGTCTTGAGCCTTTCGTAGGCCTCCACGTACCTCGATATCACGTTCCCGGCCGGAGTTGCCCAGAGCACCGTGAAAAGGGCATCCACATTCGTGTCGCCAAGGATGGCGCCCAGAATCTTGGGGTATAGATCAAAGGCGTTGGGAACAGCGGCCATCATCGGGCCTACATCGACGGGGTTTTTCCCCAGGCCCACAAAGAGCTTTTCGAGCGCTCCCGCCGCATCCTGCCCCAGACTTGCTACGGAAAGCCCCTGCTTTGCGCACTCATCAATTGCCACGACCGCTACCCCTCCTGTCACGGTCAGAATGCCCACCCGGTTCCCTGAGGGCCTTTCCTGGGACGAAAAGATCTTGGGCATTTCAAAGATGTCCCTGAACCGATCGAGGCGCAGGATTCCTGCCTGGGCACACGCCGCCTCAAAAATCCGATCGTCCATGGCCAGGGAGCCGGTGTGAGATTCAGAGGCTTTCGCCCCATCCTCGGTCCTTCCTGCCTTGAGAACAAGCACAGGTTTCTTGGTCGCCACTCGGCTTGCCAATTTCATGAATCTTGGACCATTGAGAATGCTTTCGAGGTACATGCTGATCACTTCGGTTTTCCCGTCCTCCTCCAAGTACTCCAACAAATCACATTCGTCCACGTCGCACTTGTTTCCAAAGTCACAGATCTTGCTCACACCGAAGCGCATGTCCGGGTAGGCGAACGCCTGAGGATTGATCATGCCGGTCTGGGCGCAAATGGCGGTCACGCCTTGTCTCAGCTTGTAGTAGCCCGCTTCATAAGGGCAGGGGTTAAACCCGTTTGCCGTGTTGACCACGCCTGCGGTATTGGGACCGATGATGCGCAGGCCGAGGCTTCCGGCGAATGAGACGACTTCCTGTTGAAGTCGCACACCTTCCTCGTCTCTTTCCGCAAATCCGTCCGATACCACAACCACAGAACGGATGCCTTGATCCGCGCACTCCTTCAGCATGGCGGTCACAGATCTTGCGTTGATCATGACGACGGCAACATCCGCCGTTCCGGGAATATCGCGAAGAGATGGGTAGACTTTGATCCCGTGGATTTCCCGATACCCCGGGTTGACGGGAAAAATCGAGCCTTCGTACCCCGCCCCCAGCAGGGAGTGGACCACCACATACCCACCGAAGTAGCCTTCTCGAAAAGATCCGATGATGGCAATGGACCGTGGATTAAAAAAGCGGTCCATGAAAGAATTTCTTGTTTTTTCGCTCATGAGCAATAGCCCTAACACAGGTTTACTCTGTTGGCAAGCTCCCACCCCCCACCCGCTTCATGGATTGCCTGAAGCTGAGAACCACGGTGTGGCGCCTTCGCTGTTCGGTTTTGAGAAAGACGCCCATGCTAAGACCGGCAAACTTGACGGGTTCTTGCCAAGTCATCAAACTTGAATTTCCAAAAGCGAAACCGGTATGGGTTCAGAAATCTTGCAAAGTCCCAAAAAAAGGGTATACTGCATGAGGATCAACAGATCGATTCCTTACAATTCCTGGAGACAGAAAGAGCGCCTTATGACAGAAGAACCTGAGAATCAGCCCAGTGCTCCACGGGCAGAAGTCCCGAAATTCCTTACCCCGTTACGTTTCGATGACCTCGATCTCCCTCCCCAAATTCTCGCCGGACTCAAGGATGCCGGTTTGACCTTCTGCACTCCCATCCAGGCGGAGGTCCTCCCTCTCACCCTTGCGGGCAAGGACGTTGCCGGCCAGGCCCAGACCGGTACAGGCAAGACAGCCGCGTTTCTCGTGACGGTCTTGAACCGCCTTCTCTCCCTGACGGACAGAAAACCTGAAATCCCTTCCGCTCTGATTGTTGCTCCCACCCGTGAGTTGGCGGTCCAGATTTACGAGGATGCCAGGATTCTGGGCAGGCACACCGGGTTCACCATAGCTCAGGTCATGGGAGGCCTCGATTACGAGAAGCAGGCGGAGACCCTGCGAAAAGGGGCGGACATCGTGATCTGTACGCCTGGAAGAATCATTGATTACTTGAAGCAGGGGATCTTCAAGACAGAGGGGATCCGGGTGATGGTTATCGATGAAGCGGATCGTCTTTTTGACCTGGGGTTTACGAGGGACATGCGGTACATCCTCAAAAAATTGCCTCATTACGAGAAACGTCTTTCCATGCTGTTTTCTGCGACTCTTTCCTACAAGATTCTGGCATTGACCTATGACTACATGAACCTGCCCGAATTCATCGCCGTGACACCGGAAGAAATCACTGCCGAGGGCATAGAGCAAAGCCTGTTTCACGTGAGTTCTCAGGAAAAGCTGCCCCTTCTTCTGGGTCTGTTGGGCCGGGAATCATGGCACCGGGTTCTCATCTTCACGAATACCAAGGCTGATGTGGAATGGCTTACAAGGAAACTCAAAGGCAACGGTCTTGCTGCCGAAGGAATAACCGGCGATCTGCCTCAGCGCAACCGACTTTCCCTGATGGCACGATTCAAAGGGGGAAGCATCAAGATCTTGGTGGCAACCGATGTCGCCTCCAGGGGAATCCATGTGGAGGACATCAGTCACATCATCAATTACGATCTCCCCCAGAACGCTGAAAACTACATCCACAGGATCGGGCGCACAGCTCGTGCGGGGAAAACGGGCAAGGCCATTTCGCTTGCCTGTGAGGAGTGCGTGTTCCATCTGGAACCCATCGAGGAGCTGCTCGGAAGCAAAATACCCGTGATTTGGCCCCAAGAGGACTGGTTTAAAGAGGACAAGGCAGGCAGAGTATCCCGGGAGACCCGGGGGAAACTCGAACGGCCCAAAGGCCGCCCCCCAAGGAAGGAGGAGAAGGAGGTTCCCGCCGGTCGCTGGAAAACAATCGCCTTCAGCAACCAACCCGGGGGCGTCTTCGGTTTGGCGGCTCAACCCAAGAATGGCGAGCCTCCTCGAACCCCTGAAGCCGAAACCAAGAAGAAAAGAAAACGCAAATGGAGCCGCAGCAAGAAGAAGCCGGCGGTGCAGCCCGCGGCCTGAGAAGCTCAAGTCGGACAAACTGGAGAGCCCCGGCCCCCCCGGGCGGCTTTGAAGCAAAAAATACTGGGCCATGGCCTCGTCATCGTGGTGCAAATCCAAAGCCGTTCCTTTTTTTGAAAGCCCATGCAAACAGTGTGTTTGAACACTGCCGTTCGGTGAGAATGCCGCACAGGAGAGAGAACAATGTGGCACCTTGCAAAAGTCTATATTCTCCTTGTCCCGATTCTTGTCGCCATTGATTTCTTCTGGCTAGGCATGATCATGTCACGGTTCTACAAGAAAGAACTGGGCTCCCTCGCCCGCAGGGCGGGGGATTCGCTGAACCCCGTGAAGTGGGCCGCCGCCTTGGTGTGGCTTTTGATTCCACTCGGAATCCTCCTCTTTGTCCTGCCTCGAACCACCGCCAGCGATCCTTATCTGACCGGCCTTGGATGGGGCTTTCTCTACGGTGCTATTCTTTACGGCGTCTATGATTTTACCAACTATGCCCTCCTGGATCGATGGCCCCTGAAAATGACCTTCGCAGATATTCTGTGGGGCGGTATCCTTTGCGGGCTTGGTTCGTGCATTGCTGTTTTCTTGCATCGGTATTTTTCATGATAACCGGCTTTGCCGGAATTCATCCAGGAGAGAAGCTTGAGAATAGCCATTGCCGGCGCCGGAACGACAGGGGCCTACTGCTGCAGGCTTTTGAAAAACAAGGGGTTTCAGGTTCACCTCTACGACCGTAAGAGAAAAACCGCCTGTGGCATCAATCCCTGCGCGTGGGGCACTTCCGTGGGATTCACCGAACTGGCTTCCACCGCAGGTCTTTATCCCGAAAAATACATTCTCCAGCGCTTTGACTCGGTGATCATGGATGACGTGTTGGTCAAAGGAAACCTCATGACCTTCGACAAACCGGCCTTCCTCAGGGACCTCCTGGGAGACGTGGACATCAGGGACGGGGGCATTCCAGCACACCAATATGATCGAATCATTGATGCAACCGGTGTGGCCCGATCCTACCTGCCCCCCCTCCCGAACGACCTCCTTTTGCCGGCAACTCAGCATCGCGTGCAAACAAAGGAACCTCTTCAAAATCGCATTAAGCTGACACGAGTAGGATACGCATGGTGTTTCCCACTTGGGGAAATGGGAGCACACATTGGTTGCGGAAGCCTTGTCGGCGACCCGGACAAGGCCCTGGAAGAGATTGGGTGGCTCCCTAAAAGATGGGGCAATCCGCACGGTCACGTTCTTTGCGCCTGCAAGGGGCGCTTGCGCCTTAGCAGCCCCCTTCATTCCCAACCGTTTTGCGTTGAAGGGCCCCCGGGCGGAATATGGGGTATCGGCGAGGCCATCGGCTGCGTGGCGCCCCTTGCCGGTGACGGCATCGTGCCGGGAATGAGAAGCGTTCAACTTCTCCTCGATCACTGGGAGGACCCCGCAAACTACACTCGCGCCGTCCTGAAAGAATTTGAATGGATGACCAGGGAGCGGCATGTGGTCAACAAGCTCCTAGCCGCCTCTCCTCTCGGAGTGAAAGATGCCTGGGTCCTTCGCAAGAACTCAAGAAGAATGGCCATGAAGGTCGGTTTCAAGGAAGCCCTCGGATTCTTGAAAACGTTGAGAACAAGATCGAGGGAGAGCGAAGCAGGGTGCAGTAGGCGAGCAAGAGGAACAAGCAGTCATAATACCGGGCAGGAATGATGGGATGATGGGGGCGACGAAGCAGCCGGGAGGTTTCCCATGAGCAGCTATTCCGGCGTTGAAATCGCAAACCGATTTTTTGAAGGAACGGGGCGGTCCTACGATCTCATTGTCAACCTCTGCACCATGGGTTTTGATTTGTGGTGGAAGGAACGGCTTCTGCGAAAGGTCCCGGCAAAACCTTCGCGCATCGTCGACCAAGCCTGCGGCACCGGCATCCTCACCTTCAAGCTCGCCCGGCGCTTTCCTTCTTGCCGGGTAACGGGCGTGGAACTGCGGGATGAGTACCTCGATCTTGCCAGGGCAAAGGCAAAAGCCTTGAAACTGAGCAACGTGGACTTTGTCCTCGGTCGAGCGGAAGAGGTTGTGGTGCAAGGCCCTGTCGACTGCATCGTCTCATCCTACCTTGCCAAATACGCGGAGCTGAGAAGCCTGGTTGGAAACGCCGGGACCATGCTCCGGAGGGGCGGCACGTTGGTCATGCACGATTTCACGTATCCCGGCGGAAATCTTTTCCCGAAGCTCTGGAAGCTGTATTTCAAGATGTTGCAAAGTGCAGGCGCCGCATGCTTTCCCGAGTGGAAAACCGTTTTTTTCGAGCTCCCCGGCTTTCTCGGCCGGACAAGGTGGGTCTCCGAAACGCTCGCCGAGCTCAGAGGAAACCGGTTCGGCCGCATCCGTTACGCGCCCCTCACGTGGGGTGCTTCGGCGATCATCTCAGCCGTAAAAGCTTGACCTGGCGGCACGGCGGTCAGAGAGAGAGGGTAAGGCGAAAGAACAGCAATCCGAAGCCCAGCGCGATTACCCCGAGGCTGATGCTCTTGAGAATGGTTCCATATCGGGCCATCAAAGCCTGATCTGCGTTTCCGAGCTCGGAACCGTGTTTTCTGAGTTCTTTGTACGGTCTGGAGGCTTTGATCTCCACGAGGCTCATCAGGGCCATGGACAGTGCAACCGGCAGAACGGGGAGAGCAACGGCATTCGTCTGAATCACGTATCCCGCCC